>CALDQI010000556.1:0-5323 GCA_937911635.1 uncultured Pseudomonadota bacterium
TTTATTATTCTTCTTATCTATGTGCTTTTGGGGTGTGTTTTTGAATCGATGTCTATGATTTTGTTGACTGTTCCAATTTTTGCACCGCTTGTTCAGCAACTTGGCTTTGATCTAATTTGGTTTGGCATTCTGGTAGTTGTGGTCACTGAAATTAGCCTAATTACTCCGCCAATAGGATTAAACGTATTTGTTTTAAAAGGTGTTGTTAGGGATGTTTCAGTTTCAACTATTTTTAAAGGAGTTACCCCTTTCTGGTGTGCAGACATTATTCGATTGATACTTCTAACTTCTATTCCTGCATTGTCTCTTTTCTTGCCTTCCTTGATGTGAAGGTGTTTTATAACGAAAACTCGTTGCTGTAATATGTTTCATTGGGGCATAAAATGGGATTATTGAAACCACCACTGGCTTTACCCTTTAACATAACAAGGATGGGTTATGTTGTTTTAACAAGCACTAATTTTGAAAAAACAAGGTTTTCTAAATCACACTCTATTTACTGAATCCGTTCAAAATTTCGACATGGTACACCATATACCAAGTCAATACGAAAAGGTAAAGGCGGCGCATGGAAAGCTAGATCTCACTACACTGCGCGGGGTTCAACACTTAAAAATCACGACCCAAAACGTACAAGCACAACTGCATTCAAAAGTCTCTTTACTGCATAAACTGCTAGAGCAAAATATCAATGCACTCTATCAAACCAACGTGCAGATTCAATACTTCAGAAAAGGTCGCTACATCGATTGTCAGTCCTATGAACGTCAACCTTGGATTACTGAACTTCAAACCATTCAATGGGTTCCAGAGCAAAATGGACCTAACTTCTATAGACCCGAATCCATTCTTCCACCATCCACCAGTAATCAACATCTTCCTATAGCCGATATATCAGAAGAGTTATTTCACCGATTAAAGTGTATTGGCATTGAATTTGGTACCAAAGTGGAGACAATCTCTGCTTCATCTCCGAACGAGATGTTTCTATCTATTGACTCTATAGAACTCAAATATGCCGAAGACGTACAGGATCCAGAAAGAGATACCACTATCGGTAAGCAAGGGGAACTATTGGCCGTACAATATGAGCATCGTCGAGGACGAACCGCCACATTAATGCCACCCAATCACCCAGGATATGATATCGAAACCACCTTGAAGGGTGCTACGCACTACATTGAAGTCAAAAGTTTTCAGAATTCTTGGACTGGACGTAAATTGAGCATCACCACAACGCAACTAAGAAGTGCGCTCGAACATAAAGAATGTTGGTGGTTGTATGTGATAGAACATGTTGACAATCCAGAGAAATCAAGGATCTATCGTATTCCAAATCCATTCATAAGAATTCAGAAGTTTAAACTGCCCGTGGGATTAAAGGAGCTACATATAGATTGATGACACCCTTTTTCACTGCAACACGCGTACCGGTTTGCTAGCATCCAATTGACTGAGTCCTTCTTCAGTATCCATACTAATGGCATTCGAGAATCCGTTGTACGCGATCATCCAGCGTTCTTCATCATACACAAGACCTGCGTCGGCCCTAGTTCGAACCAAAAACCCTTGTTCATGTAAGTCGAGGATTTGTTCGGAATATGGATTGTCTCGAAGAAAATATCCCGCCCAATCATGCTCTGCTGGCATCAGCGGAAACATCACCCGATCTCTAATCTCTGTCGCATCTCTCGTATAGGCATCAAAAGGTTCCCCGCCGTCCAAGAGTGCCAATAGCACTTTGCCGCGCAGCTCTCCAACCGTTGGGAATCCACCGTCTACGACTGACTGGCGAAGGGTTTCATACTCTCCCCATTGATCGTTCACCGTCCAGAGCCTGCCTGATAGACCTTGCCTCAACTCATCGTCCAGCCGATCCATGTGTTCGGTCATCGACCATGTCGCAATCTCGGTTTTGGGTTCAATCAAGATTTGCAACGGAACTGTATTTGGGTGTTCATCCAGCCAATCCGTAACGACTTCCAAGCACTCCACGAGCAAATCACAGGTACTTCGGGCATCCAGTATCGGGACATGTTGAACGGCGATGACCTCTCTATCGGGATCCCACACGACATCGATTTCAAATTGGCGAATCCCCTTATCCAACTGCACATCGAGTGGATCATGGGTATAGTTCCACTCGGCTACTGTCGTACTGTCAGGAGCAATGTGGTAGCTGTTGTGGGTTCCAAACACCTGTATTTTGTTGAAAGGGATATCAGGATCGATGGTGTCTACCAAGCCGTTGTCTTCGACGTCGATAGCGGTGTCGATTTTGTCAGGCGTACAGGCATATAAAAATAACGTAGTGAGTAACTGCATACCAAAACCTTATTGATAAAGTCGACCGTCTTCAACCGCCATCAGAAAATACCGTAAATACTCTTCTAAGGACTATCGAATGGTCACAGTGAAGCGAAAAACTGATACAGTAAACCAAATCATCCTTCAAGGAGAGCTTATGCGCCCCATTTCTGCACTCGGACTCATTGCCATCATTGGTTGTAGAACTGAACCTGAAAAGGTCGTCAATGTCGCACCAGTATTCACCAGTATTGTCATCGTACCCGACAGCGATATTACCTCGTCCACAGAACTCCTGTGTGTTGCGAATGCCATCGATGAAAACAATGACCAGCTCTTGCTCGACTATCAGTGGACCAAAACAGACGGATCTGTCATTGGGGAATTTGACCGTTTACAGCTCTCTCCAGACATCGTGGGACCAACAGAGGAGATCACCTGTACTGCAACTGTCAGTGAAGATACGGATGGTGAAGGCGTTACCACCTCGGCTTCGGTCATCCTAGACAATTCTGCCCCCATCATCAACAGCGTAACGATCACCCCTGAAACCGTTTTGGTCAACAGTCTCTTAGAGTGCTCCTTCGATGCTGAAGACCCAGATCTAGAAGACGTCACTGCTTCGTACGCTTGGACACAGAATGGTACTGAAGTGGGTACAGATTCATCGCTGCAATTGGATCCAGATGGATACTCAAACGACGACGTCATTGTGTGCTCTGTAACGGTAGAAGACGGATTTGGTGGTCGCACCACAGAATCTGCAGAAGTCGTCGTTGGAAACACAGCGCCTGCCATTGGGTTGGTGACACTCTCCCCCCTTCCCACCATCAGTACAGCTTCACTGACCTGCACAGCGAGTGACATTACGGATCTAGAGCAAGACGATGTCACACTGTCCTACGATTGGACGATCGATGGAGAACCTCAAACCGAAACCTCCGATACGTTGAGTGGTCCTTTCCTTGTCGGTTCAGACGTGGTCTGTACAGTGACACCCAATGATGGCACGGTCGATGGACAACTATTCTCTTCTTCAACTACGATCGTCAACTCTGCTCCAACGGTAGATTCTCTAACATTGAGTCCAGGTCCCATTTACACCGACGGAACCATTACCGCTACGGCCGTGTTGAGCGATATCGATGCAGAACACACCGTCAGCGCCATCTATACATGGCACTCCATTGATGGAGAAACTGGGGTAGACAGCGAAATCCTTGGAAGTTCTGGCGATACCATAGACGGAACACTCTTTGACAAAGACGACCAAGTGTATGTCGTCGTCACTCCGAATGACGGAATTGAAGATGGTGCACCTGTTACCTCACCCACCCTGACGATCGCCAACTCAGACCCTACTGGATTGACAGCCAGTGTGACCTCATCCGATTCCTTCTACAACGACTCCACGTTGACCTGTTCGGCGAGTGCGGCCGACATCGATCCGGAAGATGCTATCCTCAGTTACACATACCTCTGGTCAACGGGTGATACTGGTGCAGATTTGGTTCTGAATAGTTCGATGATGCCTGGGGCAAGTATCACTTGTACAGCTACGGCCACCGATACCTCGGGCGCTTCTATTTCTTTGGATGTGACTGAAACGCTGATGAATCGAGCACCCACCGTTGACTCTGTGACGCTGCCACAGGATGCAACGGCAACAACAGCCTCCATACTGTGTGATGTGACTGCCACTGACCTCGATGGTGAAACGCCTACTCTCTCTTATGCGTGGACTGTTGGTGGAGCCCCATCTTCTGAGCTGTCCGACACCTTTACAGGGCCCTTTGTCTATGGGGACGTCATTGAGTGTACAGTCTCATCCGCTGATGCGATGGGAACAGGAACTTCTATGAGTGCGACAACGACTGTCTTGAACTCGATGCCAACCGTAACCAGCCTCACCATCGATCCAGATCCAGCGTACACCGACAGCACCTTCAACGCATCTGTCGTCTTAGACGATGTGGATGCTGCACACGCCGGGACGCTGACCGCATCTTATCAGTGGTATGCCGATGGCTCACCGGTCAGTGGAGATATGGCATCACTCAGCAACGGAACCCTCAATGAGTTCTTCGCCAAAGGGCAAGATGTCTACGTGGTTGTCACACCAAACGATGGTGTTGAAGATGGTACACCTGTACAATCGAACACCGTTTCCGTACTCAACTCACTGCCGATTCTCACTGGTGTTTCTGTCACTCCTGACCCTGCCGTGATGGGTACAGACGACTTACTGTGTGATGTCACTGCCACCGATGCCGACGGAGATCAAGTCTTCTACACCTACGACTGGAGTGATTCGTCCGGAACACAACAAAGCACAATTGAAGTCTCTGACACCTCTGATACATTCTTGACCGGCGGATTGACAGCGGACACGTGGAGCTGCAGCGTGACACCGTTTGATGGTGAAGAATATGGAGTTTCTGACACCAGTAGCAGCACCGTTGAAAGTGGCTGTGCCAGTGTCCGATTTGACTTTGTCAGCAGTGTCACCTTCCCTGCACCAGTCTTTGATTACAACGAACCGTTCACATTTGAAGGGTGGATCAAACCATTGTCCTCTCTATCCGTTATTCCGGATCAAATCATTCTTGGTGTGGATGGATCAGCATCCAATGAATATCGCTTGAGCATTGCTGACGGCGGTCATTTGCGGGTCGATTGGATCACACAAAACAGTTGCGGTTCTGGCAGTGACATCACTTCCGAGATCATTTTTGAACCTGACACCTGGACACACTTTGCGTTTGTGGCTCCAAACTTGGTCTACAAAAACGGTGAACTGGTCGATACCCTCGGTGGAGACAAACGTGGAAGCTGCTTTGGTTCAGGGCCCATGTACTTCGGGGACTTTGGCAACTATGATGGCTTGGTTGGAGATGTCTACGACTTCCGTCTGTGGCAGATTGCTCGTAGCCAAACGGAAATTCAAAATGACATGATGGGCTTAGAGACACCACTCACCGAAAGTGGATTGCGCGGGTCTTGGTTCTCTGTAGAC
>CALDQI010000557.1:0-7759 GCA_937911635.1 uncultured Pseudomonadota bacterium
TATGGAAATGATGAAGGCGGGACGTCTGCAGGAAAAACCTACCTAATCCTCGGTTCGTCATTGGTTAACAACAACACGATTGATCTTGCCAATGCAGACTACTCGTTCGTTGGAGAAGGAGTCAATAACGAATCCGGACTCTCAGTATCTACTGCTGGTGATGTCGATAATGATGGGCTTGACGATATCCTCATAGGGGCGAGATGGAATAGTGAGGCTGCAGATTCTGCTGGTAAAACATATTTAATCCTAGGATCCTCTTTGGGAACAACTTCCACAATCAATCTTGTCGATGCAGATTATTCATTTTTGGGTGAAAGTATCTACGATTACTCTGGAATCTATGTATCCACTGCAGGAGATGTCGATAACGATGGATTAAGTGACATCGTAATTAGCGCCAATGGCAATGACGATGGTGGAACGGGTGCAGGAAAAGCTTACCTAATCCTCGGATCTTCACTCGGAAGTACAACAAGCATGAGTCTAGCCAACGCTGACTATTCATTCGTAGGAGAGCAAGCGTCAGATGGGGTTGCGAAAGCAACCACTGCAGGAGACATTGACAATGATGGACTCGACGACATTCTAATCAGTGCCAATAGCAATGACGATGGCGGTGCAGACGCGGGTAAATCCTATCTAATCCTCGGATCCTCACTCGGAAGTACAACAAGCATGAGTCTAGCCAACGCTGACTATTCATTCGTTGGCGAAGGTAGTTACGAGTATTCAGGTCATGATATATCAACAGCAGGAGACATTGATAATGATGGACTCGACGACATCCTAATTGGTGCTTTTGGCAACAGTCAAGGAGGAACATCTGCTGGTAAAACATATTTAATCCTAGGATCCTCTTTGGGAACAACTTCTACGATGAATTTATCTTCCGCCAATTATTCTTTCATTGGTGAGTACGCTCAAGATCGAAGTGGGACAGATGTATCCTCTGCGGGAGATGTCGATAATGATGGGTTTGATGACATTCTTATCGGCTCTCATGCCAACTCAGATGGTGGTTCGTATGCTGGAAAAGCCTATCTTATCCTTGGTTCATCAATCGGATCAACGTCGGTGATCAATCTATCCACTGCTGATTTCTCATTTATTGGTACAAATGCGGACGATGTCCTACGTGAGGTTTCTAGTGCTGGAGACGTGAATGGAGATGGACAATCCGATATTTTGATTGGAGCCGTCAACAATGACCAAGGCGGGAGCAATGCAGGAACGGTTGGTTTGTTTATGGCTTGTGAATGATAGTTCACGGCAAACTTAAGCTATGAAAAATATTCTGATTGTCCTATTTTTGGTGCTCTCTCTTGTGGTTGGCATCATCGTATGGCCAGAAGAGTTGACCGAAGAAGAAAGGGTCGAGCAAGTCATTCACCACATTAGAGATGGCATTGAACAAGAAGTCCTGGCTGACGTCATGGAGGGGTTCTCTAAGAGCTACAAAGATGACGCTGGAGGCTCCTATGAAATGATAAAAGGGCTATTCATGCGCCAGTTTCTCAAAAGTGACCCGATCACAATTCAATTGAGCCCAATGAAAATAGACGTCCAACAAAACACCGCCGAAGCGAATTTTGATGCGGCGATCTTCGAAGGTGAAGGCGTGTCGATTTTTGCCCTCCCCAACAACTCAGACGTATTGAACTTCAGCGTTCAGCTGACCAAAGATACCGAAGGAGAATGGAGGATTACATCACACACCAGAGAGTTCAACGCAGACCAGTAGATTTCTTCTACGGTATCTCGGGTAGTTTTCGCCCCAGTTGCTGCTCCAAGCCAGATCTCGCCTGCTGATAGAGTATCCAAACCCCATCATTGTACGGATTGAGTCGTGTCATCGGACGCATCAATCGTACAGCCTCCGAAAACCGTTGCAGTTCCATCAGCCATACTGTCAGTTGCATCCGATACATTCCATCGAATGGATACATGCGGAGGGCTTCCTGTAAGAACTCAATGGCTTTGTCCGCCTCGCCTAATTCCCACAAAACCCGAGCGTGCAGAGAATGACTGGAAGGAGTCATCGGGGCTCGAAGCAATACTCGCTCACTCTCTTCTAGAGCCTCTTCCAATCGAAATTCAGCAAGTAAAAACTCCCCTCTTAGCAATGCCAATTCGTCCAAGTCGGGATGAATCGCCAAAAATAGTTCCGTATATTCCTTAGCCTCTTCCATTTGATTCAGTTTTATCAATGCCATCACCAGACCGTACATCGTTCGTGCATGCGTTGGATACAGTTCATGAGCATCTCGATACCATTGCAAGGCTGATTCCCAGTCTCCAACAGAACTGTAAGCATTGGCGATTTGAAGAGCTATGGTACTACTTTTCGATTGCTGAAAGACCTCTGTGTAGATATCAATGGCCTGAAACACTTCTCCTTTGTTCTGCAAAATGGATGCATACAACTCAAGTACCCCCAAACTATCTCCCATTTTCTCAGACAACTTTTCAAAACGTTTCTCCGCCATTTCTAGAGCACCTCTACCCAACAGCTGACGAATCTCCCAAGTGAGTGGAATCACATCAATCACATCTCTGGGGTCTATCTCTTGGGTCACACCATCAACGATACCCCCCATATATCCCAGAGCCTCAAGTTGTTTCAATGTCTCCGAATCCATCGGTGTCGTTGTTGTTTCTGTCGCTTCAGACAAAGCCACATAGGCTTCTAGTTTAGCAATCTCAGAATCCAATTCGGATGACTCTATGGCTGTTGTAGAAACGGCACGATGGTCCTGCTCAAAGGGATAAAAGGAATCATATTTCCCGTCCACAAATCGGCCTGCCTCTTTACTGTGGGCATGCAACGGATACAATCCAAATTTCCGCTGTGCGGTAAGAGATTCAGAAAAGATCGGAGCATCATCGCGAGGTTCAAATAGATTCCTACCTTCTATTTCCGAATGGGGTTGCAACCCAGAAAGTTCAAGGACCGTTGGTGCAATATCAATCAACCCAACAGGATATTCAATACGTGTATTTTTGGGAACACCAGTTCCCGACACAATCATTGGGACACGAATGGTTCCATCGTGGAGCAAAAAACCATGAGTGAGTTCCCCACCATCTCCGAGACCTTCTCCATGATCGGCTGTAATCACAATGATAGAGTCTGGGTACTGATTTTCCCACCAGTCAATCAATCGCTCTACTTCTTGTGCGGTGTAAGCAATCTCACCTTCATATGGCTTATCTGGATATTGAGAAGCAAATGGTTCAGGTGGATCATAGGGCCAGTGGGCATCAAATAAATGCACCCAAGAGAATACAGGTCCAGACTGGTCTTTCATTAATACCAAAAAGTCATCGATGACATCTTCCGCTCGACGTTCATCCTTCCAATCTCTCGCAGCTGCAGAAGACGTCAGCGGATCATGATACAGATCAAACCCTTGTCCAAACCCCCAATGTGACTGCGTTGGAAATGCCGAAGTGAATGCTGCAGTAAAGTAGCCCACTTCTCTGTAGCGTTCGGCAAGGGTAATGTGCTCATCACCAAGTAAAAACTCCCCGTTGTCTCGAACTCCATGCTTGATGGGAGACATCCCGGTCATGATTGTAGAATGAGCTGGGATGGTCAATGGACAGGGAGAATAGGCTCGTTCAAAGACAGTACCTTCTGCTGCCAGTCGATCGTAAATCGGTGTTTGAACATGTGACCCATAGGGACCAAGATGATCTGCCCGTGTTGTGTCCAAGGTAATGATCAGTACAGAAGGACCATCCAAATGCTTCTGAAGCACATCAACTCCATCTGTCTTGCAAGATACCATCATCCAAAACAACACACTCATCACACCATGTCCCAAACTGTACATGCACCCTTCATATTCATCTCACCTTGATATTATCACTGCGTACAAAATATACGAAACCAGATCAAATTTGATGCTTCCTGTATCAATTTTACAAACATATCGGCAACAATTATTAACTACTTTAGTTCTAATTGTTAAAAACGAATATAATAGTAGACAAGTCTAAGTACGATATAGAGGTTGAACAATGAAAGTCTGGTTGTTGATTGGTGGATTACTCACTCTTGCAGCGTGTTCCGATGAAGATAAACCCAATGAGTCCTCTACCGAACCGAGTTCTGAAGAGGTAGACAGCGATGGAGACGGTGTCATCGATACAGAAGACGCCTTTCCCGATGACCCGAATGAAAGTGTCGATTCAGATGGAGATGGTGTCGGGGCAAACGCTGATTGTGATGATGAGGATGCTTCTCTCTTATCGACTGATAATGACCGAGATTGTGATGGGATCTTAACAGAAGAAGATTGTGATGACCAAAATGCTGAATCCACAATTGTGGCTGATGATTCCGACTGTGATGGGACATTGGCCGTAGACGATTGCAATGACGACGATCCTGACTCTACACTTGTTGCTGAGGATACAGATTGTGATGGAATTATCACAGCTGATGACTGTGATGATAATGATCCAAACACCGTAAACGATATGGACTGTGATGGTCAGTTATCTACAGACGATTGTGATGATAACGACCCATACGACATACCGTTCAATATAGATACAGACTGCGATGGAACTGTCGACAACATTTATTTATCCGTTGGTGGTATGCACAATTGTGTCATCAACAACAATCAGAACATCCTCTGTTGGGGAAAGAACAACGATGGAGAGTCTAATCCTCCAACCGGAACATTTAAGTCTGTGTCTGCTGGATTGTTTCATACCTGTGCCATCGATACCAACGACTCGATTCAATGTTGGGGTAGAGATACAGATGGACAGTCCACACCACCCACCGGAACATTCGAAAGTGTAGCCGTCTCTGGTCTACATTCTTGTGCCGTCGATACAAATGGTACAGTACAATGTTGGGGAAGCGACAGCGATGGTCAAGTGTCGGGTGCACCAGCAACTGGGTCATTCACTCAGGTAGCCACCGGACGCTATCATACTTGTACACTCGACACGAATGGTACAATTTCATGTTGGGGGGATGACAGTCACGGACAAGTCTCCAACGTACCCACTGGTACCTTTACATCCATTGACTCAGGTCGCAATCACAGCTGTGCAGTTGATTCCAATAGAGGGGTTCAATGTTGGGGAAATGACGATGATGGTCAGGTTAGTACCATCCCAAGTGGACAGTTTCTAGATGTATCTGTTCAAGGAACGTACGCCAATGGCTCTCATTCTTGTGTCATCGATACAAACAGAGAAATTCAATGTTGGGGTTCGAACGACAACGGCAAAGCGACACCACCGACTGGTCAGTTTCTACTGGTTGGTACCGGTGGACACCATAGCTGTGGTTTGACGATTGCGGGCTCAGTTGAGTGTTGGGGCATAAACGATGGTTCTTCACTGGATTACGGACAAACGACACCTCAGTTAACCGACCTGTTTTGTACAAACACCTCAGATAGTGATTGTGACGGCACCCCTGTTTCCGATGACTGTGATGACAATGACTTTCATACAAATCCCAATGCTGTAGAAGTATGTGGAGATGGAGCAGATAACAACTGTAATGGAACCACCAATGAACAAAATGCTCTCAACTGCACAAACTATTACTATGATGGAGATGGAGATACATTTGGTGTTGCCTACCCTCCTGTAAATATTGGAGGTTCACAAGTTGAATGTTGGTGTGAAGGTGGTAACAACTCTTACACAGGTTTAGATACAACAGATTGCTATGACAACAATGCAAATGTTCACCCTCTACAAACTCAATATTTTGCCTATCACCGAGGAGATGGCTCTTTTGATTATAATTGTAATTACGGGCAGGAAGAATTGCAATACCAAAGCATATCAAATGGTTGTCAATGGGGAACTTTTGGAGACTTTGAATGCATCACCAACAATGTTGGCTGGCAAGGCTATTTACCACAATGTGGTCAAACAGGAACGTGGATTGAAGATTGTGATGGAAGTTATGATATTTTTTGCTACGGAATATGTACTGCAAGTTGGTATCTTAATGGATTTTCAAGTGCGGCACAATGTTACCTGTCATGTACAAATTCTTGTAATCCACAGTACGATACCAAGACCCAAGGATGTAGATAAGCAACCTCACCTGTAAGTAGAAAACGAGATGCGACAACTCATTTTATCATCACATCTCACTTATATTAATGTGTACTATCTACACTAAAACATGTATGTAGCACCCAGTTGTAGAACTGGATACACCTGAGCTTGTCCGGTATAAAATGCTTCAAGTACACTTGTTTCATGTTGAATGTCCTCATCTGAAACAACGGAATTTGCAGAGAATGTAACAGTGGAAGGACCTTGATACATCATTCCCAAATCAAAAGCGAACCCCAAACCCTTCTTATTAGAGATACCGGTGCCCAATGAAAAATAAGGCAAGATGTTATTAAAAGAGACACTTGCTTCCAAAGCATTGTCCGTCAAATCGGTTTCCGTACCTTCAGCACCTACTGGAACGGCTTCTCCTGATTTACTAATATCAATTGTCGACATATTATATGTCGCACCAAATGAAACACGTGCCCACTGAGCTTTTTCCTTGAACGGATGGTAATGTACCAACAGAGATGCTCCTTGTAATTTTGTAAGATCTTGATAAGGTCCAATATCAGCACCTATCATTTCGGAATCCTTTGTCGCTTCTGGTGCTTGAAGCCAATGGGTTTGCAAGGATACAGCACAATCCTCATTTGTTGCATAGATGTAGGAAAATGACATCCCAAGTGAACCAACACCGAGAGACAATCCGGATCGTGACTGCTTATCATTATTTGACTCTACTTTCTCTGAGACTGATTCTGTGGATTCTTCCGTGACTGTTTCCTCTGTGGGTTCTTCTGTTGCTTCTGCCTCTGTTGTTTCTGCCTCTGTTGCTTCTTCTGTAGTCTCACCTTCAGTATTTTCTTCTACTTCTGTACCTTCTTCTGAAGATTCTACTTCTGTAGTCTCACTTTCTGTTGCTTCAGGCTCGAGTGCAAATGCTGATAAAGTAAATAGTAATGAAATCATCGAATGCTCCTTTTGTATTGATGAATTTTATGAACAATTAAAAATCGCTGTGTTTCTCTATAAGTTTTTCTGTCTCTTCCCAAAGATGTGCATCTACACTATGTCGGAGTGAATGTGCCGCTAGGATGTACTTAAATTTTTGTACGCCCTTTGAGTGATCAATGCAATCCACATAATTTCCTCCACCCTGCTGATGTACTTGAAAAGAAGAACATAAAAAGATGTGGGTCTTTGCTCCTTCTTCCACGGAAACACCTTGTTGGATTCGGGAACGCATGCTCGGGTTGTCGGTAACACCCTCCGATAAGTTGGTTGCCACAATACCCGGTTCCAAAGAGTTCGAAGTCACTCCTTTGTCATGTAATCTTCGATGTAATTCTCTACTAAAAACAACCTGCATGAGTTTGGTCATTTGATATACTTTTAAAGAATTATATGGTTCTGATGTAGGATTAAAATTCTCAAAATCTATAGAACCGCCACGTGCTGCCAAGGAAGATACATGAACCACTCTAGCAGGAGTTGATGCGACCATTCTTTCTTGCAATAGAGAACAAAGTAAGAAATGTCCAACGTAATTTGTTGCGAGTTGAAGATCAATTCCATCTACTGATTGACGTTTTTCACCCATCATTATACCAGCATTGCAGAGCAATACATGTAAGGGAAGACCACTGTCTAAATAGTTTTGAGAGAACTCACGAACGGATTGTAGACTAGAGACATCGAGTTTCAT
>CALDQI010000558.1:0-7223 GCA_937911635.1 uncultured Pseudomonadota bacterium
GTTGGTTCATTCAGCAATCGAAGAACTTCAATCCCTGCAATCTTTGCTGCATCTTTGGTCGCTTGGCGCTGTGCGTCATCAAAATATGCGGGGACTGTTATCACCGCTCCAGTAGGTGGTGCGAACAAACACTCTTCGGCGACATTCGCTAGAGTTTTTAAAATATGTGCAGACATTTCAATTGGGGTAATGGCCTTGTCACCAATCGAAAAGCGTGTCACACGTTCATCATCAGCCAACTCATACCCAAAATCTGTTGCTTCTTCTCGTATATCATTGGGTGATCGACCCATAAATCGTTTGATTGAACGAAATGTTTGCACGCCTTCTTTGCCAATTTGCTGGAGTGCTTCTGTACCAGACGCGGTTAGATTTCCATCGTTGTCATATTGCAACACTGAAGGAAACAACGGATTTTCATTGTCATCAAGTAAGATCCTTGCTGTTCCACTGAGGACTACCGAAACCAAAGAATGTGTCGTGCCTAAATCAATTCCAATATTTGCCATGATTACTCCATGTGACGCTTGTAAATTCTGTCACGTTTTCCAATGAGCGATAACCGTTGACCAACTTGGTCAACTGTTCACCAAATTCTGTAAATACTTCATTTTGCCCAGTACTTCTTCCACACCAGACAGGTCGCCTTCCCCATTTTCCCAAGTTCTGAACTGCCCTTCCAGTTCATCTTTACAACCTGTCAACAGGTCTTTCGCCTCTTCCCGAACCGACTCTCGGTCTTCCATAGCACGCATCTGCAGTTCAAAGATGGTCTCTAAGAACTCCGTGTCCATTTTGCCGCCTCGTTCTGAAACACTTGCCGACCCGGTCGCTAGGTAACGAGCGCGCATGACATCATCTTGTAAAACTCGAAGACCTTCATTGACAAGAGCCATCCATTGTTTGGACATTCGACGCTCCACTGCTGACGCTTGGCGCCATTTGTCTGGATGTAAAATCTTTGCCAAACGCAAATGTGCAGAACGAACATCGTCCGTCTGGACAAAGTATCGCTTTCGCAAACCAAATACGGCAAAATAATCTGCTTTGGGTGGCGGCGGCCGTATGGCTGAACAACTGACACAAACCAATCCCTGCATCGGTTCTTTGCATTTCCAGCACAACATTTTTGCTCTCACTCAATCCCCCACTGTACAGAAAAACCGCCACAGTGGACGGTCCTTCACAAAACTTGTTCAACGATAGATATACCTACAAGGTAAACGACTCGCCACAAGAACAAGATCGGGATGCCAACGGGTTGTTGAATACAAATCCAGTACGCACCATCGTCTGCTCAAAGTCGATTTCAGAGCCGTTGATAAACATGTAGCTTTTGCGTTCAACAGCAACTCGGTGATCACCGAAAGAGAACATCTTATCTTTTGCTTGGGCAGCATCCGCAAAGTCCATGTGATAACTCAGGCCTGAGCATCCACCGCCACGAACACTGAGTCTCAAAACGGCTTCAGGGGTCTGGCGTTTCTTTTTAAGCAATGTCAAACGGTGCATGGCGTTGTCTGTCATAGTAATGGCCACTACATCCTCCCAAATGGTATGAACTACGTCTATATACTTAGTCCAATCGAACAGATTACTCAACCGTGCTGGCCTTCTTTTCTTGATAATTTCGGATGGCTTCCTTGATCGCATCTTCTGCAAGTACGGAGCAATGAATCTTTTGCGGTGGCAACTCAAGTTCAGCAGCGATGTCCACATTGCGTAATGTTTCAGCCTCTTCCACTCGCTTACCTTTAACCATTGTCGTCACAAGAGAAGAAGAAGCAATGGCCGAACCACAACCGAATGTTTTGAATTTTGCATCTTCAATGACGCCTTCTTCACTGATTTTTAATTGCAATTGCATCACGTCACCACAGGCTGGTGCACCGACTACTGCAGTGCCCACTTGTGGATCTTGACGGTCCATTGAACCCATGTTGCGCGGATTGTTGAAATGATCGTTGACTTTATCGCTGTAACGCATGTCTATCTCCAAAATAAATGTCTATTGACGGGGGAATTGTAATAAATTTGAGTGTGTGTAAGGACTATTTAGTGTGCAGACCACTGAACGGTTTTCAGATCGATGCCCATCTTCGCCATTTCGTAAAGTGGACTCATATCACGAAGTTTCTTGATCTGCGTAACGATGATACCCAGTGCCGCATCGACCTCTTCTTTCGTGGTAAATCGTCCAAGACCAAAACGAATCGATGTATGGGCCAGTTCCACATCTACACCAAGAGCTCTCAAGACATAACTTGGCTCGAGACTTGCACTGGTACAGGCGGACCCTGAAGAACATGCAATTTCTTTGATCGCAAGCATGATGGCTTCTCCTTCAACATAAGCGAAGGAGATATTCAGATTGTTCGGCAGGCGATGCTCCATTGAACCGTTGATGAATACTTCATCAAGCTGCGATTGGACTTGCTTCCACATATAATCTCTGAGTTCTCTAACCTTTTCAATGTGGCCTTCTTCCAAATCCTTCTTGGAAAGTTCCGCTGCCTTACCCAAACCAACAATTTGGTGAACAGGCAACGTGCCAGAACGCATACCGCGCTCGTGACCACCACCATCAATCAATGCTTCCAAACGAATTCTGGGTCGTCCTCTCCGAACATACAAGGCACCAATTCCCTTTGGCCCGTACATTTTATGCCCAGAAATACTGAGCATATCAATCTGAGAGGCTTTCACATCCACAGTCACTCGGCCCAGCGCTTGAACAGCATCTGAGTGAAATACGACCTTAGGAGACTGTTTCGATTTTCGAGCTTCTGCGACAATGGCACCAATCTCAGCGATGGGCTGAATCACTCCTATCTCGTTGTTGGCGTACATCACTGAAACCAAAACCGTGTCCTCACGAAGAGCGGCTTTCAAATCATCCAAACGAATCCGACCGTCCGACTCTACCTCTAGAAACGTGATCTCCCAGCCGTCTCGCATGAGTGCTTTACACGCATCTACGACCGCCTTGTGCTCTGTCAAAACCGTGATGATGTGACCCGTTTCCCCATCATTGTTTCGTTCGTAATACTTGGCAATGCCTTTGATGGCAAGGTTGTTCGACTCCGTAGCGCCTGAGGTCCAAACAATTTCCTTACCGGTAGCATTGATGAGGCTTCCGACTTGGTCTCTTGCCAACTCTACTGCATCTAGAGCATTCCAACCAAAGGCGTGAGAACGCGAAGCAGCATTGCCAAACTGATTGGTCAAGAACGGCAACATTGCCTCAACAACAGCAGGGTCGCAAGGGGTCGTTGCATGATTGTCCAAATAAATCAAATCTGAAATGTCTTTCATAATGAAAACTCCACTGAAAATCAGTCGTGAGAATGCTGAAGAGATTCTTGGACTCCAGCAATGAGAATGGGAATTTGTGTCTGGTTATGACCATGTCGGGTACAATTTGGGCAGTCTGATTGATCAACTCGAAATTGGCAGGGTGTACATTGATTTGCAAACTGAATAGACTCTTGAAGTTCGGTCGCCAGCTGTTGGAGCTGGGCGATTTGCTGCTGTACTTCCAGCAACTTTTCTTGATACAAAACACTCATTTGATTCATCAAATCTGATGCTGATTCTACGGCCCCAAAGGACGACAAAAAGGTTTTTATCTCGGGAAGAGAAAACCCCAACCGATTCAATTTATCGATCCACTCGACTTGGAAAACCGCTTTATCAGAATACATACGGTACCCTGCTTCGGTACGACTGTCTGGCGATAGAATCCCCAACTGCTCATAATACCGAATGGCTCTAGAGGTTTTACCTGTTTTCTCAGCTATGGTTTTAATAGAATACATAAACGACTGCTCTCAACCTTAACCTTAACGTAAAGGTTACTGTTTGTCAACAAATGTCACTCGATGAAATGCATTTTGCCCTGTTCGAACTCTATTTTAATTATCCCATGCCAATCTGTTCTCAATACTTTCGACTCTCTAAGAGACCACAATGTTTCAGGATGGGGATGACCAAATCGGTTCCTTTCACCTACAGATATAACGCTAAAATTCGGTTCCAACAAGGATATGAATTTCTCTGATGTCGATGTTTTAGACCCGTGGTGCGCTACCTTTAATACATCCACATCGGACAGCACTTCGAGCAATCGACGTTCAGCATCTTCCTCAATGTCTCCTGTAAGCAATACCTTATGTTGAGCAATACTGATTTCTAAGACGACGCTCTCTTCATTGCAACGATCGGATGTATCGGCCTTCCAATCATGTGGATGTAGAATTCTAACATGTCTATTGACTACGTCTGAAGTCCATTGAATCGTGTGGGCAATCTGAATCGGCACAGATTTGGATCTAGCAAAATCCCATAATGCAGAATATCTCCCACCTTCATCTTCAGGTTCCAAACCCCGTCCAACAATTAGAGATCCAACATCAACGTGTTGCAACACAGAAAACATCCCCTCCATATGATCCGCGTGAGGATGAGACAGCCACATCTTATCAATACGCCAAATCCCCTGTCGCTTCAGATACGGCACCAAATCAAATGTGAACGGACCTGCGTCCACCAGCCACACCACTCCATCTTTCCACTGTATGAGTGTAGCATCCCCTTGTCCAACCGGAAGAAACTGAATCTGCATTTCAGGACGGTTCTTCAAATACAAATGGTACATTGACCCATACGGAGTATTGATCCAAATGAGCCCACTCCCCATCAATCCAAACATACATCTTACCCATTTGTTCTTTATCAAAGCAACACTGATGATACATCCAAATGCTATGAATACATCTCGAACATCAAACGCAACCATGAAAGGCTCGATACTCAATGGTTCCAATAGCCACATCGATAATTCCACAGACGCATCTGCGATGACAAAGAAAAGCATCGATATGGTTGAACAGCCAGACATACCAGTCACAAGACCCAGCATAGAGATTGGCACTGCTAAGGTGGCTAGGAATGGTGTAACCAACAAATTGGCAATTACCCCAGTCAACGGAATGGACTGAAAGATCCAAGCACAAATCGGGATCGTACCAATTGTTGCGCCTACCGTCATTCCTATCGAGACTGTGATCCCATTTACAATACGAGACTTTGATTTTGAGGTCAATCGACGGGCGTATTGCCCAAACAGTCCAATGCCAATCACCGCTGCAAAAGAGAGCTGGCATCCCAAATCATGCATCATCGAAGGTTCATGAAGCAGCATCACCATTCCTGTCAATCCCAGAACATCCCATAGAGAAAAGGATACATCCAATCCTCTACCGATACAATACACACACACCATTAACACAGCCCTTTGAGCCGATGCAGACCACCCAACCTGATGCCCATACCACACTGAAACCAGTATGGAACCGGTCAATGCAATTCGTTTTGTATACGCATCCAACCCCCATCTTTCAAATCTATCGATCAATACAATCCATCCTATTAGTCGATATAAGAATGCATACGTACACGCCGCCATGAGACCAATGTGCATTCCACTAATCGCCAACAGATGACTGGTACCCGTGTGCTGAAGTTTTTGCTTCAACGCCGGGTCAATACCCGACTTATCTCCAGATATTAATGCCCACAAAACACCTCCGTATGTCAAGTCATCTAATATCACTGGCTTTTGAACCCGTTCTGGCTCACTGTGAATGATCCACTCTTTGGCCTTCCGAACCCCCATTCTTTGAGCATGTACGCGTCTAAATTGATCCACACCCCCTTCCCAATATGCGAGCCCGGTCTTTGGTTGATGCCACACCGACACCAACGACCCTTGAATTGGTGCTGACGGAAAAAATTCTATCAACCACCGTTCACCTTCATTTTGAATCAAAGCCTCTCGACGATTGGATTTCATCACCCAACCGGTTGTATACCCGTCCAATTCAACAGATTGATCTGTTGCATTCACCATGGTGGACAATCGCAACGCACCAATCATCATTGCCATTATCCAGACGATCACTCTTCCTTGTCGAGGATCCTTACAGACCAAAAGCAAGAGCCCATACGCACACACCCCAATGCGCAACCCCATTACACTTGGTTCCCAACACCACCATGTCACTATTCCAGTAACAATCGCCAGTGATACTTCCCCAACCCGAATCTTGATTTCTTCCCTTTTGACCTGCATGACCGCCTATAATCAAAGTTCGTGCCAATCTTTACAATTTCGAAAAATTGGACATCAATTAGACTGAACAGATGGATTTCGTCAGTGAATTGACGAAACCCATTTGATATTTGACGAAACACTGATGAACATTCAGTACTGTGGCGTTTTGCAATTTGCTGTGTACACTAAGATACCTCTACAATTATCGATCACATCAGCGATGTACACCCAGATGATTGTTCGTCAATGCAGGTGACAACGTAGCTGATGGTGACAGTTATCCACCAATCACAGTGATCTCATGCCGTTCCGAAACTCGATTTCACAGCAGCGGTATGCCAAGAACGCAATGTTATATAAACCTAGAGATTCTGACTGCTATCAAGTCATTCGGAGGGAGAGACCTGAGTAGTGTATATCTCACTGGGGTTGCTGGCTTCGTCATATACAGTAACGGATACATCGTACGTACTTGCCTCATCAACCTCTCCAATAAAGAAGGTCAACTCGCCTTCTTCAACCAAGACCGCCTCGCCGTCTATATCTATTTCTGTCGATTCCGCAGACTCCCCATCTCCCCACTGATAGTCGACTTCAAGCATGCCATTTAACAAATCTCCTTGTGGATCTGTAACATAGACATGCATCTCTAAGGCAATACCATTTTCATCGGCTACAAAATACCCGTCCATCCCTGAAATCAGAGGATTGACGCTATTTTCCGAATCCGAAGCATCACCAGAACCACCTTCTGTGCTGTCAGTCAACGCGTCTGTATCAATGGTATTGTTGCCAGACGTTGAAAATCCAGATTCTGTGTCTCCTTGACACGCAAAGAATAAAGAAAGCAAGAGCGTCATAAAATATCCCCTTTGGCATTGTATAAATCTGTATCAAGACATACATATTCTGACAAAGACAATGTAGTAGGTGACACAAATGGATTCAAAAAAACTCGCTGTTTGGATTTTTATTGTTGGAATCAGTGGATTTATAGCTGCTGGTCTTGGATTTTATTGGTGGGATAGAGGTGCCCTTCCTGGATTTCAACCAACAATTGTCGATGTGTCCATCGAAGATATCAACTTGGATTATCGAGGTGTTCGAG
>CALDQI010000559.1:0-2835 GCA_937911635.1 uncultured Pseudomonadota bacterium
ACCCACTGACAGGTATTCCTTCAAATCCCGTTGGCTTTTCCAACTTCAACAGCGATTGTGATGACACTGAGGGGAGTATCAGCCCAGGTGCATCTGAGATCTGTGATGGTCTAGACAATGATTGTGATGGCGGAGTTGATATCGATTCCACGGATGCCTTGAGCTATTACTTGGATTCAGATTCAGATGGCTTTGGTGACCCCAATGCTACGCTGTTGAGTTGTGAGGTTGTGATAGGGTACACGACTGATGATACAGACTGTAATGATGCTGATGATACGATTTATCCAGGAGCGTTTGAGGCGTGTGGTTCTATCGATTCCAACTGCGATGGGTCATTGAACAACCAGGCGCTAGGTACGGACAGCACCTGTAGCGCGGTATCTTGTCAAGAAATCTTAGATTCGGGTACTGCAGCAGGAGATGGGTTGTACTGGTTGGATCCCGATGGAGATGGTGATGTGAGTGACTCTTGGGAGGCGTATTGTGACATGACCCGAGATGGTGGGGGATGGACCAAAATTGAATCGGCGCTGTTTCCATTCTTGTTCAACAGTTCGAACTGGGAACAGTACGGCAGTGCATCCGATGACAACTATTCCAATATTCTTGAACTCGCAGATTTTGTAGATGGTTCAACGTTCACCCTTCGATACGAAGTGGGTAACTCAGGAACGTGGAGCGATTTCAATCGGGCTCACTTTACAGTTTGGACCCAAGATCACCATCCAGCCTACGATTCAACAGACGGAAGCGGTTACGTGTACATCGATGGTGATGAATCAACGACCTGCGACGGATTCAACGGACTTCACGATTACTATGCCTATTATGTTCTTAGTAGCGGTGGGAGTCCCTATTCAATGCTGAACGATGTTGACACGACGGATTCTCCAGGATGTTGGTGGATGCAGGTGGTGCCGCTACAGATTTACAGTACGGGTGGTTACCTTGAAGGCTATAACGGTATGAATGTACATCAGTGGCAGTCTCTCTGGGTACGGTAGAAGATATATTTTTATTTCATGTACTTGATCATCATAAGTTGAATGGGCAGTTGATGCGATGTGCTATTCTATGAATAGTATTGTAAACATCATTTGATTTGGAGATGTAATGTTAGTTGTTTTATCGTTGTTATTTGCCTGCCAAGAAAAGGAAGCCCTGACCTGTGAGTACAATGGAGAGACCTATTCGACCGGAGATTCTTTTGATGCTGCAGATGGTTGCAACAGCTGTTCTTGTGATGAAGAGGATGGAGAGGCGATGGTCTCTTGTACACTGATGGCCTGTGATACGGGAGATATCCCTGATGTCGATTTGGACTGTGTGAGCATGTCGATCGACGAATGTGAAGCGGCTGATCAATGTACGGTGGTCACAGCATCGCAAGTGATTCTCAACGAAGAAGAGGAATGCTTTGCCTGGGCGAACAGCGTCGAGAATGTTGGGTGTATAGATGTTGATATGGGGTGTGCAAATGCCATCACTTATGCCGAGTCACCTGATACACCAGGTGAATGCTATGGATTCAACAATACCTGTATTCCAGATGGATGGGTTGATTGTTCCTCAGGATACTCCCGCGATTGTAATTAATGACCGTACAGGTTTCGAACATAGCATTGTGATCACTAGAGAATTTTCCGGAACATGGTATTCACAAGTGATATCATACATGTGATATTTCTGTAATTGAATTTCGGTCATGATATATTGAGCCCAAGTACCGCATTGGCAAGTACAAACCACACACTATACCGTATGATTCCATTTCTGTTAACAGCCTGTTTTCCTCAAGTGCCAGACCGTGATTTTCCTCCGATGATTGTCAGTGTGAGTCCAATTGAATCTTCTGTGGTCAATTATGGAGAGAACGTACTGTTTTCGATTCAAGTAGAAGACCCGGATACTCCGCTGCGAGAGCTCTCTATTCGACTTGAAAGTACTTTGAATGGTGTCTTTATTGAAGGTACACCTGATGACAACGGTATTTTGAATCAAAGTACAAACGAGTTGTTGCTCGGTGAACACATGTTGACCATCACGGTTTCAGATACAGGCGGGAATGTGATCAGTCAGCCATCTTCTTTGTATGTGAATGCATTGCCAGAGATAGCTGAAGTGAGCATAGAACCTAACCTACCCTCTACCCGAGATGACTTAGAAGTTCTAATTGCACATTTCTCTGATATGGATGGCGATGGAGTGCAGATTGACTATCAGTGGTATCGAAACGGGGAGTTGCAAGACGGGTTGGATGACGCGACTCTTTCTGCAGAGTTTACACACAAAGGAGAGATATGGTCCGTTGAGGTAACTCCTTATGATGAGTCAGGTATGGGGGCTTTTCATCGTACTTCAACTGTCATTCAAAATACGGTTCCAAACGTCGATTCGGTGTCTATTTCCCCTTCATCAGAGGTGCTGTTGGGAACACCGTTAACATGCACGGCGAATGGTTCGGACCCCGATGGAGATCTGTTTGAAACATCATACATTTGGAAGATTCTTTCAAATGGCAATTTTTTCTCACACAAGCTCCTTGGGTGAAAAAAGAATACGGAAGGTGATAAACTCGCGAAGATTATCACTTTCGTTTTCGTGATGACTCCTCGCTTGTGGAGAGCATCTTTTTGATGGCGTCCAATCCTTCATCGTTTCCTTCTCTTTGTATTTGGAGCTGTGTGGCGAGTGGGAGGGTGTGTTGTGCGAGCTTGACGTACAGATCTTTGTGTACAGGACTGACACTCTCTAGCGCCTGTAAGTGTGCAGCTATCGTCGCGTTGTCTGCTCGGGCGAGTGGTCCTGTGAGGGCTTCTGGAAGTCCTCTTC
>CALDQI010000560.1:0-3212 GCA_937911635.1 uncultured Pseudomonadota bacterium
GTCAAAACGTTCTTTGTCACCGTCCATCCTTATGACCATGTTTTGATGCCACCAACGGACACGGCCCAGGCTTTTGTCGACGGGAGATTGAAGTTGGATTGGACACTATCTGATGCGATTTCAATTGAAGCACATCACGTCATTACGGCGGGGACTCCACAGTATCAAACACAACTGGAGATTGAACTGGCACAGATGGGGGTTGAAATGGAGAATTCAGCCTCTACGATGATGACCGGTGTTGGTTTACAGGCACCTGAAGCGATCGAACTGTCGTGGCGGTTAGAAGACACCGATTTGTTTTTGCAAGGTCGAACGGATCGTTTGTTTGCACAGGCTACAGTTGGCCAAAGTACGATTCGTTTGGGGCGTCAGGCGATTTCTTTTGGTCATGGGATTGTTTTCAATCCGATGGACCTCGTGCAACCCTTCTCAATTGCGACCATCGACAATGAATACAAAGCTGGGATTGATGCCTTGAGATTGGAACGATACTTTGGTATGACAGGACAAATCACTGGTGTGGTTGCCTATGCGGGTTCTTGGGACATCGATGGACTTACAGCGGTGGTGAATGCCAATGGAACATTTGGGATGACAGACCTCTCGTTGTTTGGAGGCTTGATACGTAGTGATCGTGTCGTTGGTACAGGGGTAGTAACCAGCATTGGTGCCGTAGGATTGCATAGTGATGTGACATTGACCCTACCGGATTCGGATGAAGAGGACCCCTTTGTACGCTGGACAACTGGTGGATTTTGGCGCCCCTTCATCAATAGTAGCGTAACAATGGAGTACTACTACCAGAGTTTGGGAGCAGAAAAGGCCGCTGATTATCTGGAGTTTGCCCAATCGGATCGATATGAGCGTGGCGAACTTTGGGTGATGGGCCAGCATTATTTCTCGTTGGCGTGGGCTCAAGAGGTTACCGCCTTGTCTTCGGCCAATCTTGCACTCATTGGGAACGTTGTCGACGCGTCGATGTTGTTATCTCCATCGCTCAGTATTTCAGTATCGGATGAGGTTCAGCTGGTTGCCGGTGGTTTTGTTGGCCTAGGCGAGCAACCCAAGAAGACTTCCGTGACCGAGGTGCTGATCAATCCCGATGCACTACAAGTCAACTCTGAGTTTGGCATGATGCCGGGATCAGGATTTGTGCAACTACGAAGCTATTTTTGAGGCCACATCCGCCGACCATCGTGAAATCGCGAAAACGGGGGGCATTGCATTTGTCCCAAGTTACAAATGCGGGGATTGAGTTTTGCCACAGATTCTGGAATCCAGTCGCTTGCTTGAAGGGTGGTAGAGATTCCAACCGTTGAAATCTTATCTGCCCAATTGTCTAGTATGGCAGAGATAGAATCCGGATTTGGCGTGTGGTATACGGAAGGGAGTCTAGACAACGCACTTGGGGTGAACTGTGCATTTGGTTGACTGAGGACGCCCCAGATAAAATGGGTGTCCACATCTAGACGTTGTGACCGCTCAATCCAGAGTTGATTGGGGCGTTGCACAGCGAGTCCAATTCGTCGCCGGATTTCGGGTCCTAGGAAGGGGTCTATTGAACCAAGTGGTGTATGCTGCTCAATCTCACGAAGAGCTTCGAACAATCGATCAGCAAATAGATCTGCATTGCCTGTGCAGAGTACGGCAACGGGTGCCATACAGCCTCTGGTATCGTACATTGCTATATCGTGAGCTGCTTGCTTTGCATCTGCGATGGAGTCTGTTGATATGGCAATGGAGAAACGGTGTCCATAAGCCTCAAAGTGGGTATGTTCAGTGGATTGTTGGATGGTGTCTATACTGTCGTCATCTCCAAATACCCACAATAAATCAACAGGGGGAATGTCTCTATCCTCCGAAAATGTCAGTGGGAATCCGGCGTCCTTGAATGCAGTCAACCATTTACTCGCGGATGTACCTAGACCATTTGGGAGTTTGACATGTACAGAGGCACCAGAGGCTAGCCCTAAGGCAACCCACTCAATTCCTGCTGTAAAGACACCGTGAGCCAATATGATGCCAATGCGGCTTGGACGGAGTCCAGAAGTGAAATGAGCGGTAAAGTCATTCTCATTTCTTAGAATGGCATCGAGGGCTGCGTACCATCCACGAACAGCATTTGCGCAGGTCAGTCCTTCGGAAATGGAATGAATCTTATCTTCAGACCAGTCTCGCAATTGTTGTAGGACGGTTCGCACTCGAGTGATTTCTGCACGGTTCGAATGTTCGGTGTACTCAATGCGCGTATCTATGGGTGACGTTTTATCGATAGAAGGAACCGTGTGTTTTGTGAAGAATCGGTCGACCTCTTCGACAGATAAAGAACATCCACGGGCATCGGAATTGGGCAATCGTCCGAATAGTTCCATGGATCCATCTGCATGCACAATACCTTGATCTCGTGTCTCGATGGCCAATACCGTTTGATGGTTTGCCAGATCAATAAATTTGAGTTGTCCGAGATGACCATTTGGCAATGCAGCACCAGATTGTGGATCCACCGCCACCACCCTTAACCAAGGAGGTGCCATAAATCTATCGGACAACGAAGGACTCCACATTTGAGAGCTGAGTTCAGTCATTCCATATTCTTCGACGATATCGGTGGATGGAAATAAGTGATGCAATCGTTTGATGAGTTCATCAGCCTCAATTTCTTGCGTTTTCCCTTTGAACCCACCTGTAATCATGATCACAGATCCATCCGGTAAGTGAATAGGGGGAGTTGTATCAGAGACGTCTCGAAGCAAGGATGCCATTGCAAATGCTGTGGCTGGAATAAACTGGGGTGTTGTTGCCGTTCGTAAGAACTGAAAGGCCTCATTTTGCAGCACCCCGATCTCAGGGATGAAGCATTGATGCATTGAAGGCGCAAACAGTCGGCACATATGACCCAAAGAAGAGTCTGTACTGTTCGAGACTAGAGATACGCCTTCTTGAGGTATGGTGCCAATCAAAGTATCCCGTCCCCAAATAGATCCACTGTCGTAGACTTCTGTATCCAATAGAGCATGCTGTCCTCTTGGGCCGGTTGTACCACTTGTTCGAAACCGATGTCGTGCCAACATCGCTGGAAAACAGGTTAGCGAAAGATCCCGAAATAGCGTGACCGGTACGGCGGGGATATCTTGCCATCGCAGTGGTCGTTTGTCGTTCAGTACCCATGACGACCATCGTCCGTACTCGGGATTTCGGTTTACTTGATC
>CALDQI010000561.1:0-4793 GCA_937911635.1 uncultured Pseudomonadota bacterium
AAGGTGATTCCATGTTCCTTGACTAGGAGATGGTCGGGGAGTTCATCTCCTAGTAATGTTGTTCCTCCTTTCCGTCCATCGACATTACGAACTCCAAATTTACGATAAATGCGGGTGATATTTGGCAACTTACCTAAAATGTCGACGATCTGCGTCAGATAGGGTAGCCAACACTTAGAGTAGAGTCGCAACACGACTGTTGAGTCATATACATCGGCAATGATGCCGCTGAGACCATCACCTTCACCATTGAGCAGTCGAAAACAGTTGGTATCTTGCGGACCAAATCTGGTCCGCAATTCATGGGCTTGATGAATCCGTTGCTCAAGGATTGTCCGGATCTGTCTTGGAGATCGTCCCAAGACCCGTACAGAAATGTCACCTGAGTCCGCAAGGCCAAATGCGACCCCTTTGTTTTTACCATCGACCAACAATACTAAATCTCCATCATTTAATGAGTGATCGAAATCTGTTCGGAAAATCCAAGGTGGTAACGAGCGGAGCTTTTGTTCAAGTCGCTTTGGTAGGCTCATCTTTTGGATCATGTGTACAGCTCCTTTTAAGCAATTGGATATGCAGCCCTCATCTATGTGGTTTGATACAAAAATACAACTGAAATATTAATGCTGAGAATGAGTGTTGTCCGTTCGTCACGTTACATTGATTGAATGATTTTGGTGGCCTCTTGCGGAGTAATCAGTTCCCCATTCTGCTCAAATGTGAAAGTGAATCGGCATCCTTCTCTATAACGATTGCAGCCCCAGGCTGCGCGCCCCTGTATCAATCGACCCTGAGCGCACTGTGGACATGTCATTCCTACCGGATAACTCATTTCAGGTAAGGCACTGGGAGCGACTTTTGATTTTGAAGGGGCTCGAGCAGGTTTTGCATTCGGTTGTGGGTTGTTGAAATCGAATACCACTTTGTTGTTGTCTCCAAGTCTCAGAGCCGCCGAGAACTCTTTTCCAGTACGTTGAGATTTAAAGCCTTTCACCACTTTTGTTTTGCCATTTTTTAGCAATTCTTTAATCATCGTTTGCGAGATTGTACGGGTCGATATCTTCCCGTAAACAATGAAGGAGCATGCGCGTCCTCTATCACATTTAAATACAGTTCGTTGCTTGCGAACAGGTGCACCACATACTGGGCAGTCTCCCAAAGATTTTTGGTCGGTATTGACAATGATTTCAGGTTTGGGGGGATTGGCTGTTTTGATTTGTTCCACGATCGATTGTAGATTGCGAGCCACATCAGCCATGAAAGCCTCTCGCGTATCTGTTCCATCAGCCATATTGCTAAGACGAGACTCCCATCTTCCAGTCAATAGTGCACTCTTTAGCTCTTCAACAGGAACGGACTCAATGAGACTCTTTCCTCTAGTGGTTGCATGCAGATTCTTCTTTTTTCGTTCGATGTATTTGCGTCGGATTAAATTTTCGATGATACTCGCTCGTGTCGCAGGAGTACCGAGTCCGGCTCCTTTCATAGCTCTCTTGAGTTCATCGTCTTCAAGATCGCGACCGGCCTTTTCCATAGACCCGAGTAGACTGGCTTCTGTAAAATGATTGGGTGGTCTCGTTTTCCCCTCAACCGTTTTTGAACTGATCGTGAGTGTAGCGTCTCCCTTTGTGAGATCTGGCAACAAAGAATCGGTGTGTTTTGATGGTGGATCGATCACTTGCCATCCTGCAGATACACAGACCTTTCCTTTGGAACGAAATTGCAATGGGGATTGAATACCATTTGGCAGGACGTTTGTTGAATCGGCAGTGATATCGACGATTATTTGACTGAGATCAAACAAGGCATCTTCGCTGAATGCAGCCAAGAATCGTCGAGCAACCAAGTCATATATCTTCTTTTCTTCCGGCTTTAGCCGACCAGTGAGGGGGCTTTTGCTGGTTGGGATGATGGCGTGGTGATCGCCAACTTCTTTTGAGTTGAAGATTCTTTTGTGGGTTCGTAGCTTTGCACTTTGAATCGCTGTACTGCTTGCGGTATATGGACCAACTGCTTTCAATGCCTGTAAAATGGATGGGATTGAACCTTTAATATCTGGAGTCAAATATCGAGAGTCTGTTCTTGGATAGGTGAGAAGCTTATGGGTTTCATAAAGCGACTGAGCCAAATCCAATGTTTGTTTTGCGGTGAAGCCATATCGTTGATTTGCTCTTTGCTGGAGACTGTTCAAATCATACAATAGAGGTGTTTTCTCGACACTTCTCTTACGCGTCGCTTTACTGACGGTACCAGTTTTATTGAGTACCAGATCTCTGATCTGCTCGGCCTCAGATTTGTTGAACA
Organism: uncultured Pseudomonadota bacterium; assembly: GCA_937911635.1. Taxonomy (GTDB): domain Bacteria; phylum Myxococcota_A; class UBA796; order UBA796; family UBA796; genus CAJWHX01. The sequence goes on from CALDQI010000561.1 coordinate 2,305, forward strand.
GTCTTTCGGCTAGACTGGCATCTTTCTTTTTGTCAGTGTTTTTGTCTGTTGAATCAGTGGATGGACGTTTCGCTAGCGAATTTTGAAAGAAGGTACCCACCCATTGAATCTCAGAGTCGTCCTTTTTAAATGTGGCGTGAATCTTCCAGAATGTTTCTGGGTTGAAATCTGCAATCTGCTTGTCTCTGTCAACAATTAAGGCCAGTGTAGGGGTCTGTACACGCCCAACACTGAGTAATTGATCACCACCACCACTTCGTGCTAGACAGGTCATAGCTCGTGTGGCGTTGAGTCCCACCAGCCAATCTGCTTCCGAGCGACAACGAGCAGCATCGGCAAGAGCCTCAAAATCAGCACCCGATCGTAAATTTTTCCATCCTTGAACAATGGCAGAATCTTCCAGCGAAGAAATCCACAAGCGTTCAATGGGCTTGGTACATTTCGCATATTGATACGCGTATCTAAATATGAGTTCACCCTCGCGACCAGCGTCACAAGCATTGACGACTGTATCGATATCGGAACTTTTTAATAGCCGTTCAACTTGTGTCCAGTGCTCCTTCACATCCTTTTTAATGTTGAGTTTAAATGCAGAAGGGACCATCGGAAGCATCTCTATTTTCCATTGCTTCCATTCAGGGTGGTATTGTTCTGGCATTTTTAACTCACACATGTGCCCGAAGCACCATGTAATTCGAAGGCCCTTGCCTTCAAAATATGAGGAGTACTTTTTGGTGACACCCAATACTCGTGCGATATCTCTGGCTACTTGTGGCTTTTCAGTAATGACTAACTTCATGTTTTCTCACAGTAATTTTGACCAGTGTAATTGTCGACTGATGTCATGACAAACAAAATCCTTGAATTCGGACAGAAATAGGATGCCGTCAATGACATTGAATTTCCCTGAGTATATTGCTAAGGTACAGCAATACGAACTTTTGCAATGGGAGAAGTAGATGGATATCGCTGTTATTTTAGCTGCAGGCATGGGAACTCGAATGGTGTCTAAAAAGATCAAAGTCCTCCATTCGATTTTGAGCAAACCAATGGTTCAATGGTCCGTTGATGTGGCAGCACAAGCTGGGTTTGCGAGTGTGGTGGTCGTTGGGAATCAAGAGGTCGCTGTCCGAGATGCTTTGCAGGATCGTGGAGTCTCCTTTGCCAGGCAACCAGTTGCGAAAGGAACCGGTCATGCTGTTCAATGTGCAGTGTCAAAATTAGAGGAATTAAAGGCTGAACGTGTATTGGTATTCTTTGGAGATACACCTTTATTTAGGCCCGAGACATTAAATAGGCTCAAAGCGTTTCATACTCAACATCACTTTGATGTGACCTTCGTAACTGCATTGGTTAAAGACCCCGGAAGTTATGGGCGGTTAATACGAGATGACAAGGGAAATGCCCTCAAAATTGTAGAGGCTGCCAATGCAACTCCAGAAGAGTTGTCTGTTTGCGAAGTCAATACGGGGGCAGCGATGTTCGAAATGACGTGGCTCAAACAGCATCTGCCCAGTTTTAAAACCCACCCTCCCAAAGATGAGGTATACCTTACGGACGCTCTTGAACTGGCTGCCCAATCAGAGAAGGCGGGAGCGATGATGTTGTACGATGCATCCGAAGCGGACGGTGTCAACAATCGAGTCGATTTGGCAAAGGCAACACAGGTTCTACAAAAACGAATTGTTACAAACCACATGTTGAATGGGGTGTCTTTTGCAGATCCAAACAGTGTCACCGTAGAACCTGATGTACAAATAGGAAAGGACGCATTTATTGATAGAGGTGTCGTTTTACGAGGAAAGACGCAGATTTTTGAGGATGCAGTGGTGGATGCTTATTCTGTATTGGAGAATACGATCGTTAAATCCGGTGCAACTGTACACAGTCACAGCAATTGTAAAGGGGCTGTGATTGGTCCGAACTCTTCCGTTGGACCCTTTGCAAGATTGCGTGAGGGCACAAATATTGGGGGACATGCTAAGGTAGGCAACTTTGTGGAAATCAAAAAGACAACACTTGGTGATGGAGCAAAGGCCTCTCATTTGACATATCTGGGCGATGCTGAAGTGGGTAGCAAAGCCAATGTTGGTGCGGGTACAATTACATGTAATTATGATGGGTTCAATAAGCATAGAACGATCATTGGGGCGGGTGCATTCATTGGATCGAACACGTCTTTAGTTGCACCTGTTAGCATCGGAGATGGCGCTATAGTAGGTGCTGGAAGTACAATCACGCAGGATGTAGAGGGAAACGCAATAGGGGTTGAGAGATCCGAGCAAAAAAATCTTCACAACGCTGCGGTCAGGTTTCGAAAGAAGGCAAGTGACTCAAAAAATGACTCTTGTACATCCTCTACCCAAGAATCCAAAGGGTGATAATCAAAGGATGATAGATGATAGATGATAATTGTCCAATGGATCGAAGAAGTATTTGATTGACCGAATGAACGACTGGGTTTCGTTAATACAGTACGATAGGAGAAA
>CALDQI010000562.1:0-4793 GCA_937911635.1 uncultured Pseudomonadota bacterium
TTTTCAACATTATTTGATGTTTTTAAATGGGTAGGACTTCATTTTAGTGAACAATAACGTATTGTATTGTCTGGACGAGTATTTGTTGTGTTTCAACTATACAGTCGATAAAATTATCGAAAGTTGTTCGGTTCCGCCCTCGTGCATAAGGCTTGAATCAATGGTATTAAAACTGTCGTCGAGATTTCACAACAATATGAGACCCCAACAGCCTCCAAATCAGTTACTTGGCTGGCAAGAGTAACTGGAGGTACTATGTCTGAACAATCACCCCTCATTCTTTCCGGAAAGACTGTTGCCAAGGCTACACTGATGCGAACCCGTCAGGAGGTTCAAGCGATGCTCGCTCAAGGTCATGAGATCGGCTTGTGCGTGGTTCAAATAGGTAGGTGTGCAGCCTCTTCAATTTATGTGAATCGCAAAGAGGCACGGGCTAAGAAACTTGGGTTTATTTCCACAACGCTTCGATTGCCAGAAGATGTTTCTGAAGAGGCGTTGCTCGAACAGATTGATGCTCTAAATGCCAATGATGGTGTGCACGGTATTTTGATTCAGCTTCCGTTGCCGAAGCACATGAATGAACAACGCGTGCTAGATCGATTGGACCCCAAGAAAGACGTCGACGGTTTCCATCCTATCAATTCTGGATTGCTGTCACAGGGTCGCGGGACGTTGATTCCTTGTACTCCGAAGGGGGTGATGACGATGCTCGAGCATTACGAGATAGCATTGTCTGGAAAACATGCGGTTGTGGTTGGGCGTTCAAATATTGTAGGACGACCGATGGCACAGCTCTTGGAAAAGAGCAACTGCACGGTGACCATTTGTCACTCGAGAACCACAAATCTAGAGGCTCATTTAGCGATGGCGGATATCGTTGTGGCTGCTGTTGGGATTCCAAAAATGATTCAAGGAGAATGGCTTAAAGAGGGTGCTGTAGTGATCGATGTTGGGATCAATCGGTTGGAAGATGGGACGATTTGCGGAGACGTAGACTTTGAATCTGCTTCGAAAGTTGCCTCAGCGATTACACCTGTTCCTGGTGGTGTTGGACCGATGACCATTGCTACGTTGATGGAAAATACATTGCGGGCAGCACAAGCGTAGTTTCATGTGCCACTCCATTCATACTGGGTTACAAATAATTTTCTAATTCAGGAGGATGGGATGACTCAAGCAGATTTAAAACGCACGGTTTTCTTTGATGCCCACGTGGCATCTGGTGCGAAGATGGTGGACTTTGGTGGATGGGAGATGCCCATTCAATATGCTGGCCTCAGTAAAGAGCACCTAAATACGCGTAGCAATGTGGGACTATTTGATGTGTCTCATATGGGAGAAGTTTGGATTGAAGGACCGGATGCAATTGCCGCAGTGAAGCGTTGGGTGACATCTTCTGTCGACTTGGTGGATGGTCAGGCCCAATACAGTCTGTTGTGCAATGAGTCGGGGGGAATTGTAGACGACATCATTTTGTATCGATTTTCAGACACCAAGATTTTATTTTGCATCAATGCTGCCAATCGTCAAAAAGATTTCCAGTGGCTTGTGGATACAAAGCATCCAGAGCACGATGTGACGCTCACGAATGCTTCTGATGCGTACGCACAAGTTGCTATTCAAGGGCGTCAGGCACAAAACACTCTTTCCAAACTGACAGACATCGCGCTGTCTGATATCAAGTATTATCATTTTGCGATTGGTACAGTAGGCGGAATTGAAAATTGCATCGTGGCTCGAACTGGGTACACCGGCGAAGACGGGTTTGAAGTATTCTTGCCAGTCGAAGGCAATCTAGAGACTGTGGAAGGTTTCTGGGACGTTGTGTTGACGGCGGGAGAAGAGTTTGAGATTCAGCCTGTGGGGTTGGGTGCGCGAGACACACTTCGGTTGGAGGCGCGTATGAATCTCTATGGAAATGAAATGAATGATTCGACCAAACCTCATGAGGCTGGAGTTGCTTGGACTGTCGCCAAAGGGAAAGAAGGATTTATCGGATGTGAGCCGATGGTGGCTCATAAAAAAGATGAATGGAAGTTTCGTTTGGTCGGGCTTGAAGTGGACAAACGCATTGCTCGATCGCACTCAGCAGTGGAAGTCGATGGTGAGGAGATCGGTGAGGTGACTTCTGGAACAAAGTCTCCATTGACTGGAAAGAATATAGCCCTAGCACGAATCGAAAAGCGATTTGCACGCCCGGGTACCATGGTGGATGTTGATATCCGCGGAAAAAAAGCCACGGCGACGGTTGTGAAAGGTGCTTTTTTCACCAGAGATTATTAATCAATAGAATACCCACTGCTAATTTAGATAGAGGAGCGATCATGTCTACTGCTGGTTTGAAATTTACTGAATCTCATGAATGGGTTCGTATGGAAGGTGAAGTTGCCGTTATTGGAATTACGGATTTTGCCCAAAGCGAACTTGGCGACGTTGTGTATGTTGACTTTCCAGATGTAGAAGACGATGTTGAACAAGGGGAAGAATTTGGAGAAATTGAGTCCAACAAAGCCGTCAGTGACCTTAAGTCCCCAGTCACTGGGTCAGTCTTGGAAGTCAATGAGGAACTGGTAGATTTCTCTGGTGATGAGCATCCAGTCAATGTAGATCCCTACAATACCGGTTGGCTGATAAAAGTCCAAGTGTCTGAGGCATCTGAACTCGACAATTTAATGGACGAAGAAGGCTACAAAGCATTCTTGGGTTGATACCGTCATAGACAGCACCACAAAATAGGAATCGCCTCCTATGTGTTGCGTTTGCCCAACTCATATTGCTCAGTCAAAGTAAACTTTACCTTTGGGTAAGAAGTATACGATGACCATTCGACCATTACGGACGGTGGGTTTGTGCCAAGATTCAGGTTGTTTAACCACCCAGCCTTCTGAAACACCATCAAAGGAGGTGCTTCCTGCTCCAGTATTCTCGGTTGCGAAACACAAATTGATTTCGCCAAGTGGATGAACGTGTCCGGGACCGACTCCAGTCATATCCACTATATCAATACGAAATCCGTAGTCATTCTTCTTTTGATGAAGTAGATTTCCAAACCGCAGACTTTTAGGACCGCGCAACCGTATAGATCCATCACTCACAGAGTTCAAGCACCATGCTTTAATGGATTGGACTAAAGCTGACGACAATGGGAACCTTTTAGAGAGCGTATATTGCAGCTGTGTATCGACAGTTTGAGTTTGTAGAAACGATAGAATGGGCGCAAAGGTTTCGATGGGTGTTGACATGATTGCTCCAACAAAAATAGGATTGGATGTTTGTAACGCACCCAATCCCAATCTTCAATGGCATTCAGAAGGCTTACACCGCGTGTAAATACTCACTGCTGGTCTGGAGTTTTCGGAGGGCTTTGATCTCAATCTGTCGAATCCGCTCACGGGTCAAGAAAAATCTGGCTCCAATTTCTTCTAAGGAGTATTGAGTCGGTTCGCCAATTCCGTATCGCATACGGAGAACCTTCTCTTCACGCGGGGACAATTCAGCCAATGCAGCGGAGACCTGTTCTCGCAGTGTAGTGTTGTCCAATACGGCTTCCGGCGAAGGGAGTGAATCATCTTCGATAAACGATGCGAATGTTGAGTCTGTGTCATCACCAACAGGTGTATCCAAAGACATGGGTTCTTTAACCAGCAGCATGATCTCCTCAACTTTTGTAACCTCCATTTGCAATTGCTCTGCAATCTCAGTAGAAGTCGGGTCACGACCCAGTTTTTGGTATAGATCACGCTGGGTGTAGTGGATTTTATTGACCAACTCGAGCTTGTATATCGGGACTCGAATGGTCCGAGTTTGGCTCTCGATGGCTCGTACAATACTTTGACGTATCCACCATGAGGCGTATGTACTGAACTTGAATCCACGTGTCCAGTCGAACTTTTCACAGGCGCGAATCAAACCAATATTGCCTTCTTGAACCAGATCTGGGAGTGGCATACCTCGATAAGAATACTGCTTGGCAATGGAAACAACGAGTCGGAGGTTTGCAGTAATTAATGTTTGCTTTGCAATTTCAGCATCATTACCTTGTTCGGCAATTCGTCTTGCGACTTCGATTTCGTCTTCTCTAGATAGCAATGGAATGCTCCCCATCTTTTGCAAGTATATATTAAACAGCTCATTGGAATCAAAGTTGTCTGTAGCCATATTTTCCTCTCATTGTGGGGTGGAAGATAGATTGAGAGCACTGGGATAAGTACAATGAACAACATGCAAAAGTCATTCCAAATCTCCCGAACATTTTTCACTTCCATTATAAATGTAACGAAGTGTCACTGGTTTTTCGGATAATTTATGGTTAGTTTGAAAGGATTTTTTAATTTTCCCATAATTGATTTCGATAGGTAGATGTTCAATTGGGAGGATCTATGACACAAATGTCTGTTCATTCTTATATGGAAGGTTACATTGTCAAGCGGGGTGAACCGTCCAATCAGCAAACAAAAAAATCTATGTGGAGAGCTAGATGTTGAACGCAGAGCTATTATCAGCCGGTGGTCCAATTGTGTATCCACTTGTGCTGTGTTCCTTGGTTGCATTGACACTCATAATTGAGAGGTTGATCGCATTGAGACCGGTCAACATAGTAACTCCGGAACAGTGTACAATGGTTCGGCACTTCATTGAACAGAAGGATGTTGCTGGTCTGGAAGGAGCTAAAGAAGAAGTAGAAGAAATTGTTGACTTTCTAAAAAATCCAAAAAAATACACTGCATTGGGCGGTAAAATACCAAGAGGAGCACTTCTTGTTGGCCCTCCTGGAACAGGTAAAACCTTGTTAG
>CALDQI010000563.1:0-4793 GCA_937911635.1 uncultured Pseudomonadota bacterium
TCCGTTGAACTTTTGAAGTGTACTGGCATCGGATGTATTGATGTTGACAGAGCCTGAACCACCACCAGATGAGGTGGCATTTGCATTTGTGCTAGCACCGACAACTGGTTCTTCACCCTCAGCAACAATACAGTCTGGTTTGATTTTTTCGAGTGTTGCCGGTCCAATCCCTTTGACTTTGGTGAGGTCATCACAAGAAGCAAAGTCACCATTGGTTGTTCTGTAGTCGATGATCTTTTGGGCTGTACTGGGACCAACGCCATTAAACTGTGTCAATGTGTTCGCATCCGCTGTATTGACGTTGACAGCAGCCTCTGCTTGAGACAAGCCAAATAACAGTGTTGCGCCGAGAATACTTAGAAATCGCATGATGACCTCGTGTGTTTGGTGCCACAATTGTGACGTGGGTTTATAAATCAAAAGGGTTGCCCGATGTTGGCTGAGGAGTTCGGGACTTCAAGCGTTCTATTCGTGCCTTTGCCTCATCGAGTTCACCTTCTTTGACTGTGGCTTCGGACCGTATGGAAAAGGCGTCACCTTCCGACAGTTCTGGTGCTAGTGCATGAGGGACTTCGAGAGTCTCATTGGTTTCTTGGTTGATGACAACCATGGTGTCCCCTTCAATTCGATCAACAATGTGTATGGTATTCATAAGATTGCCCGTATAAATGTTATTGACTGATGACGTAGGCTTCAGCAGCAATCTTCTCGACAGTCTTTGGACCCACCCCACTCACATTGACGACATCTTGAATGCTTCTAAATGGACCGTGTTCTGTGCGATAAGCGATGATGGCAGTTGCTTTGCTGGGACCAATTCCACTGATGCTTTCAAGCTGAGATTGACTCGCAGTGTTGATGTCAAATTTTCCTGTGGCATCTGTGATGACTGTTGTGTCTGTGGTGACATGGGATATTTTTTTGATTTTTCCAGCGTCGACTTTGTGTACAACGGCCTCTTTCTTTGTTTCAACTTGGAGATTTTTTCCATCGGAGGTAATGGTTACTGTCCCCATTGTGTCCGTTCGATAGATTTCTGCGCCAGTGCGCTCAAGTCTTTCCATGGCTTCTGGACCAGGATGACCGTACCGATTGTTTTCACCCAGTGAGATGACGGCAATCTTGGGTTCTACTGCATTTAAGAAATGAGTGGTAGAAGAGTGATTGGACCCATGGTGAGCTACTTTGAGAACCTGACAGGTACCGATGTCTTGGCGAACCAGCTGATCTTCGGTTGGCTCTTCGGCATCTCCAGTAAATAGAAAACAATTGTCGCCGTGCATCATTCGAATCACAACAGAATTGGAATTCAAGTCAGACCGAGTATTGCGTAAGAAAGAATTTTGTGGATGGATGATCTGTAGCTTGACTTCTTTACCCAGATTGAACTCTTGATCCCGTTTGCCTTCGATGTATCGAATTTCCTTTTGTTCCACCAGAGCCATGACCTTTTCATAGGTTTTGGTGGTGTGGGGTAGACCATTGTCTAGGTATACTTTAACTGGAATCGACTCAAAAACCTCGTCTATTCCACCAATGTGATCGGCATGGGCATGGGTACCAACCACCATATTTAACTCTTCAATTCCTCTAGCGCGGAGTAATGGGACAACATCGACGCTTCCTGTACCTCCGTCAATCAAAACGGACTTTCCTTCCGGCGATCGGATTAGAATGGAGTCTCCTTGTCCAACATCGAGAACATCTACGGTTACCGTACCGGCGATTGCCGTCATCAATAGACACCACAGTGCTAACATAGTTGCTCCTTATCTTTAGATTGCCTTACTTTCGAGTAAAAGAGGGATTACTCACCAATGTTGGAGAACCAGACGGTCTCCGTCGTGAAATTGTAGGTTGCTGCATAGACAGCTCCGTTAATCTGAATGAGTTCATTGTGGAAGCCCAAGGCTCCATCACCATCAACCCCACCCAAGGTTTGTGTATTCCAAGAGTCACCATTTTGTGTTGCAATTAAGATATCGTTGTTGTACGAATCTTGATACGCGACCACCAATCCATTTTGAGAGCCTACAATAGCGGTGTCCGCCCCGACCATTTTGCCCTGATCAACGACACTTCTAGTCCAAGACCCAGGAGATCCAGAAGCAACCTTTACAGCATTTCCGGTGACGTCTTGATAAGCGATATGGACGATGCCATCTACGACAGCGATTGATGTCCAGCGTCCGACATCTCCGTCTGCATCGACAACTTCGATGGCGTAATTACCAGGAAGACCACTTGCAAGCATAAGGTTCGCACCCGCGGCATCGTAATAAGCGATGTATTCAAACCCATCTACGATGGCGATACTGGCGAACTTACCGGTATCGGCAGGAAGGGGGCCGGATTCGTCTTCTGAATCTTCACCCGCGTCAATAGACTCTCCACTGAAGGTGGCACCGTCCCAATGGGCGACGCGAAGTTCTCCGCGCCCTTGGTCATAATGTGCAACAACCGGATATCCTTGAGAATCGAGTGCCATGGCGCTAAAGAGTCCGGCATCTGGAGTGCCACCACTTCCGTTGTCTGCCACGCCAAGTGTCCACTCGCCGGCGTCACTGGTGCGCATTCCATATCGGAGTGTCTTTAGACTTGCGTCGTAATAGGCAACCCACGTTGTCCCAGCATCGTCGATGGCAACAGAAGCATAGGCTCCGCGGTCTCCTTGGTCGAGTCCTTGTTCGTTGGGGTAGCCATCAATTTCTTCATGTGACCAGCTGACAGAGTCACCATTGAGTGTGCCTGTAGCCAACCCAATAGCGCCATGTGTGATGTCGTAATAAGCAATGACAGGGTTACCATTTGGCGTTTGATCCATGTCGAGCCACTTACCCCAGTTGTTTGAAAAAACTACAATTTCACCTGTATCGATATCTTGTACCTTTGTTTCTTGGCACCCTTTACAGGCAATGAACTGTCCTAACGTCAGCATCCACAGTGCAAACATACGCATCTCCATATAATGATATACAGTCAGTGTATCTTATTTCATTTCGACTTGAACAGTCAAATCAGGATTCTTACACGTTTGACAGGGATATCATCCTTCGTTAGTTAAATTTTCGCGTGTGCCCTCGTAGCTCAGTGGATAGAGCAACCGTTTCCTAAACTGTAGGTCGAAGGTTCAATTCCTTTCGAGGGCACTCTTTTTTACTGGGATGTATTCCGTGAGAGTAGAACCCGGTATATAGCGCTCGTACAGGACCTGAGTTACTGTCATTGTATTCTTTGAAAAGTGCTATTGTATGAAGAAATTCAATGGTTGAAGTGAGGAGATGAGTATGAGTGACGTGATAGATGCATGGGACACATTGATCAAAATACAAGCAGAGCAGTCGTTGTCTAGTGAAAATGTTCACAAGATAGAGACGCTCTTATCTTCAAACGATATTGAAGATATTCGCAACGGCATGACAGTATTGACAACGTTGAGTTCAGCCCATTTGTGTCGCTATCTGAAATTGGTGGATCATGGTGTTGACCAATCGATACAGCTGAATACGAGACCCGATTGGTCGAATGTATCAAAATTGGCAACCGTTATGATGGAGAATATCAAAGAACAGTGCGCTCAGAAAGGAGAACTGGGAGCGTTGTGGACCACACTGAATGAAAAGGGTGCATTTGACATGTTGAAATTTCGGGCACTTGACGACACGGCCGAGGGAGAGTCTGACAAAGAACTTTGCGTTCGTATCTCAAAAGAAATGGTGCGTGTACCTGCAGGTTCGTTCATGATGGGGGCCTTGGCAGATGATGAACATGCTGAAGAGGATGAAAAACCACGTCACAAGGTCACATTGACTCGAGATCTATTGGTTTGTAAGTATCCAGTGACCAATGGATGGTACTGTGCTGTGAAAGATTTTTGGACTGCCGACTTTAAGCGTCCCAACAGCCCGGTCACCCAATTATTGTGGTTTAAGATGATTCAATTTTGCAATGAGTGCTCTCGTTTGGAAGGTCTTGAACCGGTCTATGTGATTGAAGACGTTGGTGAAGATAAAAGTTTTGATGAGGACTTGGATAAAAATGGATATCGAGTTCCAACGGAAGCAGAGTGGGAGTACTTGGCAAGGGGAGGCGAAGAACATCTGTATGCAGGGAGCAATGATATTGATGAGGTCGTATACTCTCATCTTGATTCGCCTGAGATGTATCAGGTGGTCAACCCCAACTTCATCAACTGTAAAGAACCGAAACCTTTCCCAGTTGGGCTGAGGAAACCGAATGGTTTTGGTCTGTATGATATGACTGGAAATGTGAGGGAGTTGTGCTGGGATTTTTGGTCCTACCAAACTCATCAATATACTTCTGAGGCTGTTACAGATCCAACCACGGGGATCGATGAGCAGGGTTCACCCATATACAGAGGTGGTGATTACTGGTGTCATCCAAAAGACCTTCGTGTTTCAAAACGAAAAAAACGCAGTCTGCAGATTTACCACACCAGCGACCATGTAGGTTTTCGACTTGTGCGAACCATACCCAAATCAACATAGCGGATAAAGGTCAGACGAGGGTTCTGTAGAGTGCTTAGTCCTTGTTGACATCCAATTGGGCTTTGATGTCTTGTAAGTCTTGCTTGAGAGTTTGGTTCTCTTCTTCCAGCTTCTCAATACGCTTTGTCAGAGCAGAACTCGGTGCACTTGCGGCACCTTTTTGGCACGATTTGACCGCACGGGTGATGTCCGGGGCATTTTGAACAGGAATGCGAGTCCGTATGGCTTCTAAGTCTCCAATCGAATTTCCTTTACCGAGCATCTTCAATCCATTTACAGCGCAAA
>CALDQI010000564.1:0-7628 GCA_937911635.1 uncultured Pseudomonadota bacterium
CTACCGTCTGAAACTTGTGATGGATTGGAGCATGTGAAGGCTGTTTCAGAAGCAACCTCAAGTGAAATAACGATGGATTCTGGAGATACTGGAAGTGTCTCAGAATCCAGTTCATACACCTGCTGTTATGACACAGTAGCCGCGACGGTAGGGACTCTTTGTGGTGAGACACCCCCAGCACCGACGGAAGGTCGACCTTTGATTTTTGAGGGTGTGGCTCAGGCTGCATCGATCTCACTTGGTAAAGCTTGGTCGAAAGGACCGTTGGCTGAATCTAGTCTACTCACCTTGAAGCAGCGTCAGGTCCTGTCTACATTTTGGTTAAAAACGGCACAAATGGAGCATGCCTCAGTCGCCTCTTTTCATCAATTTGCCTTGGATCTGATGCGATTTGGTGCATCTCCAGAGCTATTAATACGGACCAACAAAGCCATCCTGGATGAAGTCGCTCATGCGAAAGCCGCCTTTGCAATAACGGAAGGATTGTTGGGGCAACCAGTATCTCCCAGCGAGTTTCACATGAACATACAACCGACTGTGAATGTTTCTGATTTTGCTACAAAAGTAGCCTTAGAGGGTGCAATCAATGAGACCATCGCTGTTGTGCTTGCCAGTTTGCAACGAGCCAAGTGTACCGACTTTGCCATTCAACAGTTTCTGAGCGATGTGATTCGAGAAGAAGCAGAACATGCTGAATTGGCATGGGATACTTTACGATGGTTGGTGACAAAGGGTGGACAGGATGTGATTGATTCTTTGCGAAGGCTCTTAGCAATAGACTACACTCCCGATGTAAGCGCCTTTCCAGTGGTCGGAATTCCAAGTCACGGACTTCCGTCTCAAACAGTTGCGTTTGCTGTCCTGAAAAATGCCTATGAACACGTTGTGATACCAAATCTAAAACTAATTTTAGAAGAGCATATAACCCAGCTAGCGGTTTCTTAAAATTTATGTTTTTCAATGGTAGTCACACAAGGACTCGAAGATGCCAAGCCATCCAAATTATGATAGTACATCCCCACCACCGTTTTCCCACTTTAGAACATCCTTTCCCGCTTCGGCTGAAAACCAAAGTTTAACCAGTTGAAAAGTGTTGGCATCAAAATTGTGTCACCGATAGTCTTTATACAAACACTCGTAGAGGAACCGAGGTGGAGTTGAAATTATCGATGTTCATCCCACATGAACGCTACAAATGGATTATACCATACAGCACAGTTGTATTCGTGAACACACACTTTGGGAACATCAATGATAACGGTTACGGAGCTTTCAAAAAGCTATGGTTCACAAGTATTGTTTTAGGATGCAAACCTCCAATTGAACACCAATAACTGCTATGGGATCGTTGGCGCCAATGGATCTGGCAAATCAACACTTCTACGCATCCTGAGCGGTCAAGAGTCCGCTGAAGAAGGTGATATCAAACTGCCAAAGAATGTACGCGTCGGTACCTTAGAGCAGGACCATTTCCAATATGAAGACACTCCAATTATTGAAGTTGTCATGATGGGACATGAACAACTTTGGGCTGCTCTGCAAGAACAGGAAAAGATAATTGCTTGTGAAGATGGTGAATTTGATTCAGACCGATATGCCGAAGTGGAAGATATAATTCTATCCATGGATGGGTATGCATTTGAATCAAGAGCTGCGGAAATACTGAGTGGCCTGAATATCCCTACTGAACGACACCAAGAAAAATTAGCCGTACTTTCCGGAGGCTATAAGCTGCGTGCTCTGCTGGGTCAGGTTTTGGCGTCCGAACCAGATATTCTCATTCTTGATGAACCAACGAACCATCTTGATATTGTCTCGATTGATTGGCTGGAAGGATTTTTACAGCGATACAAGGGCTTGGCGATTGTTGTATCCCATGACCATCGATTCTTAAATGAAGTGTGTGACCAAATAATAGACGTTGATTATCAAGCGGTAAAACCCTATCCTGGAAACTATGACAACTTCTTGAAGCTTAAAAAAGAAGAACGAATCCGACGTGAAAAGGAGATTGGCAAGCGTGAAAAAGAAATCGCCGATCACAAAGCGTTCATCTCTCGATTCAAAGCAAAGGCAACCAAAGCAAGGCAAGCAAATTCGAGGGTCAAGAAGCTTGCAAAGATCGTAATCGAAGAACTTCCAACGAGTAGTAGACGGTACCCATACTTTAAATTGGAGATGAAAAGACCCAGTGGAAAGATGGTGCTCAAAGTAAATAATCTGCACAAATCATTTGGTGACAATGCGGTTCTAAACGATGTTGATTTCACGATAAACCGAGGTGACAAAGTGGCACTCGTTGGACCAAATGGTGTTGGTAAATCGACTCTAATCAAGATCGTAATGGATGCCTTACAAGCTACTGGTGGAAGTTATGAATGGGGTCATGAAACCCACATAGGGTATTTCGCCCAAGATCACACTGAACAGCTGGGAAACCCAAAAAACGATGTCTTGACATCACTGTGGGATGCCTGTCCACTTGAATCCATTGGATATTGCTATGGCAAGCTTGCAGAAGTATTGTTTAGCCGCGATGAAACCGATAAAAGAGTTGAAAACTTATCTGGTGGGGAAGCCGCACGACTGTTGATGTGTAAATTGGCTGTTCAAAAGCCAAATGTCTTGGTTCTCGATGAACCAAACAATCACCTTGATTTAGAAGGAATATCGGCTCTAATTAGAGATCTTAAAAAGTTTGAAGGAACGATCATCTTTGTTTCACACGATAGATGGTTGGTGGAAAACCTTGCGACTCGCGTCATTGAAATCACTCCCGAAGGGATTGATGATTATCTTGGAACCTATCATGAGTTTATGGCCCGAAAAAAGATAGACCATCTGGATACTGAACAATCACTGCAAAACAATCGTGCGAACAAGAAAAAGAAGAAAAAGTCGACTGGAAAGTAGAATCAAGTATCCATCGTTACTGCCCTTCAATCGCTCGCCAGAACATCGATCGAATCTCATGATGCCCACGCGGATTGGGATGAATGCAGTCATTCGCTAGCCAAAGAGATGGATCATCTTCGCTGTAGTACGATGTGTTGAGGTCGTCGTAATTAAATCCATGTCCGAGAAAGGTCCCCCGCATGTCGAGTACACTGAAACCCAAGTCCTCTGCCAGACCCCGAAATCGTGTGTTGGCTTCTTGCAGACTGGGCAGCAAAGAAGAGATATTAAGACCGTAAAAGCAATCTCCAGCTTGCCCCACGGCATCTGTCGGCTCGTAGACATTGGCCATGAGTACGGTAGAACCATCAGGAAATCGATGCCCATCAAGGAAGTACTATGCTATCTGTCTCCAGTTGGCGACCGTCTTTTCAAGTCTCTCTTCGACAATGCTGGGATTCAGCAACACGCTCTGCAAATCATTTCCGCCCACGGTGATGACTACGAGTGCCTCACCTTCAAATGGAAGTGTGATCTGTTCTTCCAGACGCTCAATCTGGTCATTGAGTACGGTCCCCGTCCAAGAACCACTCTTGCTGACGTCGACCACTTCAATCTCTGGATAGCGGGTCGCGAGGTCTTTTCCATCCCAGTCAGGCCAAGTGTTGGTATTGTTGACCAAAAGTCTTACGTAGTCCTCATCATCAGCTGGTGAGCCCGCACCGGCCGTGATGCTGTCTCCGAGGAAAATGACCGTATCGGGTGAATTGGGAAACGTGTGTGCATAGGTGCCCACTCGATCTGGAGTAGATGCCTCATCGATGGCGGGTTGAAATCTGTCGTCACTGGTATCCTTGGTATCGCCTCGGCAGGCGAACAGGAGTGCTGACAGCAGAATTATTGAACGCATCGAGTCTCCTTCCGGAAGTATATAAGTATAAACAAATAGCGAATTCAAACCGACTATTCGCGTATCGTAACAGTATCCATCCCCCTGATATTGGGCAATGATATTCTCACAACCGATAAATCCAGTAAAGCCCTTCTCACTTGTAAATTTATATCGATGTACCCCTCATAAAAATCAGAGATTCTCCAACGCTGCAATATCCATCTTCCTGTTAAATACTGATCTTGGGAACCAACAACTGAACATAGAAGAACGATGCCCAAAATGCACAGGCGATGGCTGTAGTCAAAATGATGACCATCCCCGTAATCGAATCATTATTGCCGTCGGGATTAAAGGTGTTGGGATTCCGATTGACCTTCTCTCGCCACTCTGTTGGAAAGAACTGCAATGTCCAAGCATACACAATGAAGAAGATATCGAGCAAGGTAAAAACAAGGCAGAGAAATAAAAAAGTATTCATGGTCGAGACCCCTCTATGAGAACCAATGTTGCATTACTCTATTGCTCTCTGTCAAACAATGCATCTATCACCCAATATTAAGACTCTTAAACAACCCAGATCCGCTATTGATGCACCGAATTGAGGCCAACTGTCAACAAATCCACCAATCACTCTGGTGCGAACACGAATGGTACACCTCAACAGTCAAACCTATGAACAAGGACAGTGTGATAGTATTGATTAAAAGGGTACACTCAACTTCGCCCGCCACTCGTAGACAAGAGGTCATCGTGAATTCAATCCCGAATACCATCAATAATGAACCAGATTTCTCACCAGCTGGAACAGGACTGGCTTGCATCATCATCCTGTTCCAAACGATCTTCCTGTTGTTGTTGACACCCTTGGTAGTCGGCTTTGGACTGCCGTACCTTCTAATTCGCCTGTTTGTATCTCGACCACCAAACATTCCCAGTCCCAAAACCGTGCGCCGCTATTTGACCAAAGCCCTCTTTGCCCATGAAGAGGTCACCGTCTCTATGCGAATACGGTTGTTATTGAACATGCTTGTATTTTTGTCCATCTGCCCCCTATTTGCCTTTGCTTGGTTCTTGGACGATGTTCTCTTTCCTGAGTACCGCGATACTTCCATTACAAAGCCACTGTTCTTAATCACCGGATCTCGGAGTGGTTCCACACAGCTGTCTCAGTATCTTGAAGACAATCCACAGATTGTGTCGCATCCATTTTTGCTTCAGTCGTTCCCCTACATTTGGCTCTGGAAACTGCTGCCCAAACTGCTCGGCCGATGGATGTCGGAAGACAAAGTCTACAAGATGGTCGCGGATGCCATTCGCCCAGAATATCTGGAACGTAAGGAAATGCACCCCTTTAAACCCGAAACCTATGAAGTGGTCTTTTCTGTTTCCCAATTGGTCAACCACAGCTTTGCTATGGGACCAAAGATGTTCGCTGAAGGATACGGATGGGGCAGACCCACACCTGAAAACATCCATTTCTGGCAAGAAGACCTCGTTGAAAATATTGACGCCGTTGGAAAGAAATTACTGTATTTTTCAGGTCCAAACGATGATGGTTCACCCAAGACCCTCTTTATAAAGGGACACTTCTTAGGCAGCGCATCGATATTGGAAGACAAATATCCGGACGCACATTTTCTCACTGTGTTGCGCCATCCCTCCAAACGCATCCGAAGCATCATCAATTTCTTTCGTGTAGCACCCGAAGTCTGTAAAAATGGCGCCATTCCTTGGTCTTGGTTGGTCTACTACGGTCAAAACGTTGAAGTCGATTATTGTCTCTATGAAAAGGAGTGGTACGAGGCTCATCCAGACAACTCGACCGTCATTCGATTCAAAGACTATGTTGCCGATCTGGAAAAAACACTCACAACCATCTATGAGCGCTGCTTGCCGCACGTCGATTCAGAAGGCTTCATTCATCAAACGCACGCCGAGCGAAAGAGAACTGGATACTCGGTTGACCGAACCTACGCTGAACTCAATATGGATGAAACGCTTTTGCTCGAACCGCTCCAAGAATACATCGCTTGGGTGGAACAAAGTGATTCATGAAACGTCAGTCGTTATAGAGTGGGGTGAACGCGTTTGGCATTGATAATATTGACGAGATACAGAATTAAATGAGAACCTAACCCCACTTATGCATCTGTGAGAGATTCAATAGACTTGGGCACAGATGCTATTGTACGGACAACGAAAGCAACATGACACAACGACTCTATTTAATTCCAATTATCTTCGTCCTGTCTGCAATTGGCTATGTCGCTACTTACTATCCCTGGCTCACCAATCCTCGATCAGAAGAAGATATCGCTAAAGATTGGGCAAATATTGAAGAAGTTGCTCGCCTCCCGAAACAGTGCGCAAAGGACTGGACTTCTCTGGGAGAGCTGTATCAAACTGCAAAAGAGGCCTCCCGCTTTGCGAAAGTCGGTTCTGACCAATTTAAACTTCAAAAGGAGTTCTCCAGCGAGTGGTCCAAACTGATCGACACTGAAAACGATTTGTACTACGAGGACGGCGATGCGTTTTTTGAACGATTCAAAGAAGAACTCGTTGGAGACTGGTCTCAAAAGGGTGCACGGGCGATCAAGAAATGGAAAATGGGGTCAAGCCTTCCTACTCGAACGGTTGATATTACCATCTTTGGCACGGCTGCAAGGGATTACGTTGATATAGGGGACTTTATTTCACTGATGAACGAGTTTAAAGAAGAGGAGACTCAACGACTTCTTGCGGAACTGATGCAGGCATTTCTAGATTGTGGAAATATGTTCGAAACCGATATCGGTATCGGGGGCATGATGCTCCTCGCCGAAAAGGCAACTGTCCCTGTGACGAAACCCTCTCTAGACAATGAACAGCTACTCGTCATCGTGGCACGAGAGTATATGGGCACACATCGCATTCTTGATCAGCTAGATCCCGCCAACGGATTCCTACGACTTCGACCCAGTGGAAATGGATTTCAAGATTACAGTCATTTGCCGCTCATCATGCGCTCTGAATATCGTGATCTATGGGCGTGGAAAGACACCACAGGACAACGATTTCGCAAACTTCAAACGCATGTACAGGACGAGAACTTCCTTGAACAGTTGGATTCGATCAACCGCGAAGAGTTCCATCCTATCTCTTCTTTTGATAGAGTGGTGTACTTCAACATGGTTCCCCTAATCGATATCATGGACAGGATTTCAGATAGTCACCCTTGATTCATAGAGATTTCGATAGTAGGAAGCGCATGGGACTGAATACTCTACCGAATGAGGAAACCATCATCTATATAACTCTACGACTGCTCTAAATGCGTTTTAAAGGTCTGCAGAGCCTCTTCCAATTGTGTAGCCAAATCAGGCTTCAAAATCCCTTGCTCAGAATCAAAATTGTCGTTGAAAAACGGCAGTGAAAAGTGAGCGATGACCCTTCCGTTCATGTACTGAAACCGATTGATCGCCGCCTGCAGCACACTCTGTCCTCCACGGCCGCCCGGAGAAGATGCCAACAAACACATGGGTTTATCATCCCACAGTCCTTGCTCGATACGCGAAGCCCAATCCATGACATTTTTAAAGGCGACACTGTAGCTTCCATTGTGTTCAGCAAAGGAAATCAATATGCCATCCGCTTGACGAATGTGGTCTTTGAATCGATGGGCGGGTTCTGGAACACCGGACTGCTTTTCGCGATCAATACCAAATATTGGCATTTCATAATCGTTCAGATCAATGAAGTTGATCTCGTACTCGGAGAAATACGTTGTTGCAAATCGAGCCAGTTGCACATTGATGGAAGTGGATGAATTGCTAGCACCAAAACAAAGAAGCGTTTTCAT
>CALDQI010000565.1:0-6991 GCA_937911635.1 uncultured Pseudomonadota bacterium
CAAGCCATAGCCATTCTTGGTCTTACCACAAACATCGTGTGTTTTAGAACCACTGTTACCATCGTACCAAGCAACATCACCAACAATATTGCTGCCTGCGTACTTGTAAGACTGACCACCACGAGCACTGTACTCCCACTCCGCCTCCGTCGGTAAGCGCCAACCGGTGCACTGCGGACTTGACCACGAAACAGTATTGCCGTTGATGGTGTAGCACTTCTCCAAACCCTCCATCGAACTCAGTTTGTTGGCGAATTTCACTGCATCATACCAGTTCACTGTCTCTACTGGTCGATTTAAGCCTTGAAAATCACTCGGATTGCGATTCATCACACGTTGATAGAGCCGTTGAGTGACTTCACTCTCCATCATGTAAAAGTCTTTCGTGAGGGTCACTTTATGCGTCGGTGTTTCATCACCGTCGCAGTTTGATTGTTCACTGGTACACCCCATCGTGAACGTTCCTGCGGGGATCAACACTGCCTTATAGTCCACGCCTTTTATTACTGGATCCAGTTTACTAGCATCGACACTGATTTCACTGACCTGACGTTCCTGTAGACTGAGTTTCTCAGTAAAAGTGCGCTCATTCACCTTCACTTTTAACTCCTTACTGCACAACGGAACTTTGATTACGCTACTCGATTGACCCACGTTCCGTCCATCGACATACACATCGCCCAACAACACATCTTGGTTGTCCATCACCGTCACTTTCACTGCCGATTGACGCTGAGTAACGGGGTAGGTCACATCCTCTTTTCCACCGGGCTTCATTTGGAATCGGTAGTCTTGTCCGACATAACAAGGATCATCAATGCTCAGCGTGTGAATACCGGCATCCACCTCTGCACGACTGATCGGCGTTGAACCAAATGTCTCCCCATCGATCAAGACTTTCACACCCGATGGACTGGACGATACACTCACATGACCAAAACGGGCTTTCAAGTCTCCGCTAAATGTCATCCCACTCTTGGCGTTGACCATCGATTCATAGGGAAAGTATCGCTCTTTCTGAAAGACGATGGTGTGACTACCAGCCTTAATCTCTTTGCTGCAAGGCGTTTCGGTACACAGCATCTGACCATCTACAAGTACTACGGCTCCTGTTGGATTAGACTCAAACTTCACAATGGCGGTATTGCCACCCTCCACCATCCAATCATCGTTTTCTACACTGCCACCGGTGAACCCGCTCTCGATGTTCACTGGAGCACTGGATGTTGAACCGCCAGCTAGCCCCAGTCCTTTTTGGAAGAGTGCCTTCGACTGTGCGTGCGTTTTACTCTTCAACGACAGCACGGATGTATCTTCCACATCAACACTGTGTAATAGACCACCACTCAACGTATCATAGAGTTTCAAGGTCAATACATACGTCCCCTCAATCTTCAGAATGTCCCCCGTCACAATCAAATCCGCACCCACATTTCGACCGATCTCAACCTCACATTGACCTTCCATACAAGAGGCATCTTTTCCCATATCGGACAGGATACCCATCATGTTCTCACGGGTCATGATGAGATAATCGTCTTTGCCGAGCACTTCGACAGCTGCAGTGCGGGATTGATCCGACAGTTTCAACAGGATGGCTGTATCCACACCTGGTCCGCGAAACTCCAAAACGGCTACGCGCTTAATCTCCGCCAGTGCATCAGACACCATCGACAGACTCAGTAGCAATACAAATAAGATTCGATTCAACATTTTGGACTCCATTGGGTGATTGATCTATAACCATCCAATATGGAACTGTTCAACCATTCCCATCATCCAAAAGAATACCAACTGCTAATTCAACCAGACCACACAAATCAAAACCACTCCCAAGTCACCCTAAAGCCTCCAACCACCCTCCGTTTCAAAGTTGAGAGTGGATGATGGATTCACAGGATGGGTGAAGGATATAAAAGTGAGGTGTACTTCTGTACCCGAACTTTTATAGACAAGCCAAGCCGAAGAATACAGCACCGCAAATCAACTTTTAGTAAAGAGGTATACTTCTGTATCCGCACCAGCCCATTTTGTTTTAGGCAAAGAATCTATCGTCAATCCAACTATCTTTTTCCGTTTTCGTCTTTCAGGTTCGACCCCTCACGCAAACGAGTGAGTGCTTCACGCTCAATCTGACGAACACGCTCACGAGACAATCCCATTTCCTGTCCCACTTGAGACAAAGTTCGGAATTCACCGTCTTCATCCAATCCATATCGTCGTTCGAGTACGAATTGCTGACGCTGAGTCAAGTGTTCATTGAAAGCCATCTTCATTCGCTCAAGCTCTTGTGAAGTGATCGCAGCATCATCTGGTGCCTTGCTTTCGGTATCGCTCATGAAACGCTCAAGTGGTCGGGGACGAGGACCATCATCAACCGGTTGCTCCAAAGAAATGGTGTTTCCTTGACTGAGCAACAGTTCAGCACGTTCTTTGTCGATGTTTACTTCTGCGGCGAGGTGTGCAATGGTGTATTCCACTCCAAGAGCCTCAAAGTGCTTCATCGCTTTACGAAGGTTACGGGTTTGTTCAACCGCACAACCGGGCAAACGAACCGGACGACCAGTGTGATCGATGGCACGGGTCATCTGAGCGCGTACCCACCAACGAGCGTAGGTAGAGAAACGAATGCCTTTATCTGGATCAAAACGTTTGGCGGCACGAAGAAGTCCAATGTAACCTTCTTGAACCAAATCTTCTTCATCCATGAATGGACCCGCCAACTTACGGGCCTCACCGTGTGCAATCCGCTTACCAGACATCGCAAGCATCCAGCGCAACTCTTCCGCTTCACGCCAAAGCTTGTTGACCTTCCGAGACGTTCGCCGGCGTTTTGGCTCTGTGCGAGATTGCTTTTGAACTTCGTTGATAGCCTTATGCAAACGATCAACACGTCCTGCACGGGTACGCTCTTCACGTTCTGGCTTCTTTTCAAGAATCTCACGGAGGTCGTCATACTCTTCTAAGATACCGTAAGCCGTGTCTTCCAAGTCGCGAATAATGGTCGCCATTTCCTTTTCTTCATCCGCATTCAACCGACGTCCACTGGTCATCATTGAAAAACCACCATGTGGTCTTTTAGAACGTTCAGTCTCTTCGGAACCGCTTTCTTCAATCTTCGCTTCGAGTTGTTTTTCTTCAACAGTCATAACACTTCTGGGTTGGGGTTTTGTGCACCAATTGTGCGCAGTATAATTATTATAAATTTTAAAATGCCCACATTCGTCAACTTAAAAATCGTTGCGCTTCTAAGTATACAAAAATTTTTGTTAATTCCAAATGGCATTCTTGTGAAACAAACGTGTTTGACAAACTTTTTCGGATAAAAACTTGACAGGTCAGTAAAACATATACTCTTCAACTATACAAAACGCTTGTTACATAGCCACTTTTCAGCAATGTGAACCCGTTTGAGTAGATTTTGGGGATCAACTGTAAAAAATGTCTATTCAAAATTAATTATTTGTCGCGACGCGGTAAATGCTGAATATCGTATTTAACAATTTGAAATATAGTGCACTACAACCCGCAGTTTGTACGGACTCTGTCCAATGTCGCCTGTGCAACGCCACGCGCCCTTTTGGCACCCATATTGAGAACATCCTGTACATCATCAGGTCGTTTCTTCAATTCTTCGTATTTTTCTCTTGGTTCTTCTAGAAGAGCATTGATCTGTTCAAAAACCGCTTGCTTGGCATGACCATACCCAAAATTCCCTGCACGATATTTGGCGGCCAAATCAGCCTGTTCCTCTTTGTTGGCAAAGAGTTTGTAATAGTCAAAGACCAAACAGTTGTCAGGGTCTTTTGGCTCTTCCATCGTTTTGGAATCGGTTTGAATCGCCATGATACGTTTGCGAAGTTTTTTCTTGGGCAAAAATATTTCGATGGTGTTGCCATAGGACTTCGACATCTTGTTGCCGTCCAGACCGGGAACAGCTGCCACACCTTCTTGTACAACAGACTCTGGTAGTACAAGGGTCTCTCCAAACGTGTGGTTAAACGTCTTCGCCATATCGCGGGCCATCTCTACGTGCTGGACTTGATCTTTTCCAACGGGTACGACAGTGGTATCGAACGCCAAGATATCTGCCGCCATCAACACTGGATAGGTATAGAGCCCTGCAGAAATGGTCTTTTTCCCTTTTGCCACAGCATCTTTAAAGGCGTGTGCTTTATCAAGCATCGCCTTGGTACTCATACAAGAGAGCACCCAAGAAAGCTCACACACTTCTGGAACCGCTTGCTGTGCCCACAGTGTTGTTTTCGCAGGATCCAAACCGAGAGCCAACCAGGTCATTGCGATATCCAAGGTGTTTGCACGAAGGTCTGCTGCCTTCTTAGTCGTCGTAAGAGCATGATAGGTTGCAATAAAGTAGAAGGTGTCCATCTGTTCTTGATACTGCAACGCGGGCTGAATTGCGCCGAGCCAATTTCCGATGTGTGCGGATCCGCTGGGCTGAATGCCTGTCAAGGCTCTTGGCGTTGGTTCGGTACTCATGGAATGACCTCCAAATTGAAACAAAGGAATTGGACAGTGATTTAATTGATTTGCTACAATGTTTCATGCAAAATCCTCTATATATATGAGGACGTACCCCATAAGGATAAAGGAGTTCCCCATGTTGACTTGGTTACTGATCACCGCCTGCCGAGACGTTTCACCAGATATAGAAGACCCCGATGGCAACACAACGACCGCAGAAGAAGCCATCTGTGAGAGTGACGACGAATGCCCAAATGGAACCATCTGCGAAACCGTCGACGGTGAAGCAGACTGTGTGGACGGAGATCGAAACAACGATCCTTCAGAAGCAATCGGTATGCTGTGGGAAGACACGGTTGAAGGTGTCATCAATCCATCAGGTGACACCGACTATTATTCCTTTAGCGCGAGAGGCGGTGAGTATGTGCGAATCGTGACCACATCTGAGTTTGCTGATGCCGATACCGTTTTGGTCCTCCGAGACGATACGGGACAGGTACTGACTTGGAGTGATGACTTTCCCACTGGCTCCGCGGTGTCGTCCTTAGACTCCGTAATTTATGCATTTTTACCATACGAAGGTGAATACTTGATCTCGGTTGAAGATTATTATGCCTATATGGATCCGGACAATGCCTATGGTACTCGTGATTATGAATATGAAATCAACCTCAGTACCTGGTCACAAGCCACGCAAGAACCAGATACTGTTGGTGAGTCCCTCAATTTTGAACTTGACGATACCAACATGTGGAACTCTATCGGTGTGGTAATCGACACTGATGGAGATTCAGACTGGATTGAAATCGATTACACGGCCAAAGATGAGGATGGTAACGATGCCAAGTTCCTCGGTATTGCTGGTATGGTGAACTTGGATGGCTCCGATTTGAATCCCGTTGTCAAACTCTACAACGAGAGCCAAGAGCTGCTGGCAGAGATTGAAGGTGTCGGAGCGGATGGCACCCTACTCTATCCGGATATGTCCGAAGGCAAGTATTACATCGAGATCGTAGATGCCAACGGTGGCGGAAGCATCACTCACTGGACCTATGTATTTCTCATCGCCAGAGCGAACACACCATACCCACTTGAAAGCAGTGGCAATGCGAGCATGGAAAATGCACAGGCAGTTGAGATGACGACTCTCACCACAGATGGCGGCAATGACTACACCGTTGGTCGTCAGCTGGGCTACTTAAACGGGGATGGATCAGCAGATTGGTTCACAATGACCCACGATCAACAAATCGAGGAGGGACAGGTGATCGTCTGCTTAAACAGCTCTCTCCACGGCTCAACAGCCATGCCGCTGGTTGAACTCTACGATGAGACAGGGAACCTTCTCAGTGAGCAAACCTGCGACCCAGAGACCGATCCAAACCTTGCCATCGTACTCGATGATGTTGAACTTGGACAGTTGTACCTATCAGTGAGTTCAGAAGAGGCTACGGGCGTTCCAAGCGACTGGTATCAGTTTTTGGTCTACTCAACATCATTTGAAGCCAGTTCATATGGTTGTCCTTGACATGGGGTTGACTGAAAGGTAAATACCGTGCAACAACTGAATACATCTCGCATGCGAAAATATTGGATCGTATAAAAAAAGAGAAAGGACGATCTCTCGCCCTTTCTGTTGTATAGGTGTTCACCACAAACCACGAAATACAACTATCATCAATGCTAGCAAGAATCATGCCAAAGTACAAACAATTATTTTTATCGGTGTCTTCGATATTATTTCGCTGTGACAATTGGTAAACCTGACAATTTTCGACACAAGTGACAAAATTGAACATGTTTGATTATCAAAATTGGACAGTGGTAAATTCGACTTTTGAGTGCCTTGTTAACTGATTCGTCATACGGTACATTGAATGTATCCACCTCCAGTTATTGATGGAAAACGTGTATGACGGCTCCAGCCACAATCGAATTGCTGTGTTTAACTCAACGTGCGCCCTTGCTCCTCAAGGGTACACTGACCCAGTCGGATGACGATCGATGGGTGTTCACCTCAGCCTCACCAGTCGAACTCGATGTGATGGACTGCAATGCCATCGTCAACACCAATGACGATCGCCCGATGATGACCTTGCACATTGTAGAACAAGACAATGGACGCCTTGTGCTGCACACGATTTCGACTCACCCTCGTGAAAAGAGAAGTTATCCGCGGCTATTTAGTCTAATCAACCTCCGTCTTCTCCCAATCACGTCCAGTACTGAAGCGGATGACTGGATGAGTGAGAATATTCTTCTTCCTGAGATAGATCCGGCTTGGATACATCCAGAGCCCTTCATGAACTTCAGTGTCAATGGTGTCGCCTTTAACTGGCATGAATCCATCGCAACCAATACCAAACTGCTCGTAGCACTGAATGGGGATGGAGCAACCCACAGATGCATTGCCCGTGTAGTTCGATGTGTTCAGCAAGATGGCGAACAATCTGAAAGTTGGCAAGTGGCACTGTACTTTGAGCAAATGGCTGAGGCGGCTGTTGAG
>CALDQI010000566.1:0-13224 GCA_937911635.1 uncultured Pseudomonadota bacterium
CAATAGACATCGGTACCCAGCCAAAATTGGTCGCCCATCCACCAGACTTGCTGGCCGCTCATCCACTGCGGAACGTTGGGAAGGGTGTTGCCAAACAAAGAGTCATCCGATGAACGGTTTTCACTGTGGTTGAAGGTGACGCTCCCCGTCCAAGACCACGAGGGAAACGCAATGGTCCAGTCACTTTCCACACCCAGCATTCGAGTGCGTTCAAAGTTCATCGGAATTGATTCACGCTGGGCATTCTGCACAAAGATGATTTCGTCTTTGGTGTCTCTGGCAAATAGGGCAAGCTGTACATGATTTAGCCAGTGTAGCGGTTGCTGACGTGTCCAACCGATATCGACAGTGGTGCCGAGTTCCGGACGCAGGTTTGGATTTCCAATGATGGCCCCGCGGTTCCCGTATATTTCTGAAAAGTCTGGGGGCCTAAATCCGCGAATCATAGAGATCCACACGTGGTCTCGTTCGGTGATGTGATGCAACAGGGAGGTTTTGGGGGCAAACACAACGGTATCCGGTTGGGTGGTGAGCCAGTGCGTATTGACCCTCGAAGACCATTCCCAGTTGGCACCGATGAACTCTTGTCCGACCTGCACTTGTTGACTGAACCGCTGATGGTCAGTGTCTTCAATCTGTTCATGCGCGAAGTCCATTCTGGATGACCAGCCGATACTCGGAAACCAACGTTCTGAATCGGTCCATCGATGGAATCCCCTGAGACCAATCGAGTGGTACGACCAGTCAATCATCAGATTGCCCTGACCGAGATTCCCGTTGGTGTCATCGAGTATTTCTCGCTGCTGGGTGTGCCACACTTGCAGATCGTGATGAGACTTTGCTCTGGTCCAGTCTCGGTTTAGTCCCGTCAAGTGTCGGTTGCTGTGTAAGCGCATGTCGGGTGTTGGAATGATGATGTGACCAGGTATCCCTTGCAACTTACGAGCCCCTGTATGCACCAGTTCTGTTTTTCCCAGTGTCCACGTCCCCAAGAAGTTGCCCTGCGTAACATCGTTGTTGACGCGGGTTTTCCAGCGATCGTCTTCTGAATTGAAGGGGGTATTTCGATTGTCAAAATAGGGGTAGGCGTTGCTGGCAAACAATCCAGACACGAAGATGTTGCCACTGGTTTTCCCTACTTCAAAAGGCGTGGAGCCACGTAGCCAAGCGTTGTTCCAAGAATCGATGCCCGTGTGCGTAGACTTTGTACCGTTGTCCAAGGTGTGCATGTCCAATACGCCACCGATGGTAGATGACATCAGGTGAAGTGGACTGTGCGAGCGATAGACGGTCATCGATCCCAGCATGCGCAAAGGGATGTCTTGTAGATTGACACTGCTGTTGCCATCTGGATTCAGTGGAACCCCGTTCAACAGGATCAGGTTCTGACGGGTAGAAGTCCCCCGAATGGAGATGGTGGCCTGCGTGCCCAAACCGCCCATGTCTCTAACCAATACACTACTTTGACGTTGCAACAGTTCTGCGATTGTTGTCGTGTTGGGGATGCTGTCATCTATGACCATCTCTGTACTGGCACTGGTTTGCGGCGCTGTGTCTTCCACAATGATCGTTCCGCCATTCGTGGTTTCCTCTGCGTGTACCAACCCTGTCAGCCAAATCCAGAACACTCTAATTTCTCCCGTTCGCTCTTCTATATCCCGTTTACTGAACAGGTTTGTTACGTGCGCCCAATGGGGTCCATCGGTTCTGGAATCCCAGCCTCTTCAAACGTTGTCATCTCGGCAAGACAGCGGCAGGCAGACTGAACGAGTGGAATAGCCAGTGCAGCACCGGCCCCTTCACCGAGACGAATCCCCAAATCTAGCAGAGGCTCGAGTCCGAGGTCTTTGAGCATGTGTACATGGCTTGGTTCAGAGGATTGAGTTCCTGCTATCAATACAGACGTCACCTTCGGATTGAGGCGACTGGCGATCAGCGCTGCGGCACCAGTGATGAATCCGTCGAGGACAACTGGTATGCGTCGTTCTGTGGCTTCCAGAATAAGGCCCACCAACCCTGCAATTTCAAAACCGCCCAGTCGTTGCAAGATCTGAAGTGGAGACGAGAAGTGTTCTTGATGCAGGTCGAGCGCCTTTTGAATGAGTACCGCTTTCCGAGAGAGCGTCTCCGTCCCAACTCCGGTTCCAATACCCACAACCTCTGATACAGACAGGTTCAGTATCGCACAAGCGATGGCACAGGCTGAAGTGGAGTTACCAATGCCCATCTCGCCAACACCGATGATACTCGGTGTAGACTCCGACAGTACCTTTCGCCCGCGTTCGATTGCAATTGCGCATTCTTCCAACGTCATGGCTGATTCTGTTGAGAAGTTTCGCGTCCCGCGTCTCACTTTGGCATCGATCACACCGGTTGCCAACGAGAAATCGTGGTCTACCCCCATATCAACGACCTTGAGAGTTTGATTGTTTTCTCGTGTAATGGCGTTGATGGCTCCACCGCCCGACACAAATTGGATCACCATCTTCGCGGTCATCTCTGGGACGTAGGCACTGACTCTTTCCTCAGTGATACCGTGGTCACCAGCCAGCAGATAGATTCCTGCAGTGTCTAAGGTGGGTCGGTCGGTTTGTTTAAGGGCACACACCTGTAAGGAGATGGATTCCAGTCTTCCGAGACTCCCTTTGGGTTTGGTGAGGTTCTCTTGGCGATTGGAAGCAGATTGGAAATCGAAGGCTGCCGATGGTAATTGTTCTGGTTGCGTAGAATCTACAGATTCCGTATCGTCTGTTAGATAGGGTTCATTCCAGCCATTGTTGAACACGACATCCTTAAGCGCTTCTCGTTGTCTCCATCCCACAGCCTCCAATAACGGAGTTTCTGGAAATTCCACTGGATATCCGACGGTCATGTAGGCGATGATGCTCACGTGTGAGGGGATATTTAGGATCTCTTTTACACTATCTGGCTCCATGATACTGAGCCATCCCATGCCAATCCCTTCCGCACGTGCAGCCAGCCACATGTTTTGTACGGCAAGACAGGTACTGTACACATCGGTCTCTGGAATGGTGTGGCGTCCCAAGACTTGCTCTCCGCCACGCGTGTGATCACAGGTAATAATGATGTTGAGTGGAGAGTCCAAGATGCCCTGCAGTTTAAGAGCTCCATAGTGAACGTGTCGTTCGTCTTCCCAAACAGCGGCGGCACGCTCATTGCACTCGACAAAGTGGTGATGCACCTGTGTTCGTTTATCCACATCGTTCAATACAATAAAGTTCCACGGTTGCATCATGCCTACAGATCCAGCCGCATGACCAGCCCGTAGAATTCGATGTAAGGTCTCTGTTGGGATTGGATCCGGACGATACATGCGAATATCTCGCCGAGCTAAGATGGCTTTGTATACAGCACTGCGTTCGTCTACCGAAAAATCATTCTTTGCCATTGAGTACTCCAATCTTTTCCCACGTCAGATGGGGGACGGGGGTCGACATTGCCGCCTCCCAAGACGCTCCAGCAAGAACTCTGAGGGTTCGAACCACACCGGCGTGGGCGATTAAAACAGGTTCGGTAGACAATGTTGTCTGAGAGAGCCAGGCTTTGACTCTGTCTCGCAACATAGCGATATTTTCTCCATCAGGAGGGATAACGTGTTGCCAATCGCCACACCATTCTTCCCATCTGTGTGTATCCAATGTTTGAAGGTCGTCGTAACTTTGTCCTTGCCAAGACCCCATCGAAATCTCTCTCAGATTTGGGTCGACTTGCACCGATACCTTCCAAGACTTTGAACACAGGTTTGCCAACGTGTGGCATCTTGGCAGATCAGAAGTCCAAAGTTCCGTTGGTGTAACGGGCGTCGACTCAAGGACTCGTTTCACAGCCTCATCCCAAGATATCGATATCGGGACAGGAGATTGACCAATACAGAGTCCGTTGGACTGTGTCGGAGGGTGTCTACAAATCCAAATGTGTGTCATGCGACCACCATATAGAGCACCGCCAACTCGGTAATCTGCTGTGTGGCTCCCAGAAAGTCACCCGTCAGTCCTCCAACGCGTTTTTGAAAACGCCATCCTAATATGGCTGTAACGACCAAGACAAGTCCCCACAGTTGAAAGGCATGGATAAGGTCTAACCATTGAATATAGACGGCAAGACTAGTGATAGCGAAGCCGAATCCACATACAATACCGGCTTGAATCTTACCGGATCGAGCCACGTCTCTTGATTTTGAAGTATCGTCTGTTCTTCGAGCATAGGGGAGGAGTCCCAATAGGGCTACTGGAGCAACCCGGGATAGACTTTGTCCCAGAAGCCAGCCTTTGACGTGATCGATTTCAAGTAGTAACGAACATCGAATAGCCAACACAGAAACGACGCCGAGTGTACCGAATGTTCCTATTCTACTGTCTTTGAGAATCCTTAGGACATCTTCTGCTGTGTATCCACCACCCATAGCATCGCAGGTATCGGCAAGTCCATCTTCATGGAAACCACCGGTGATCAAAAATCCAATCGTGACGGTGAGTAGAACCGCTGAAAGTGACGACACACCTTGTGCAAGACCCCACCAAACAGCAGCATACAATCCGCCAAGAAACAGACCAACAACTGGAAACCACATCGATATCCACGTCCATGTTTCCTGTGGATAGGGAAATCCACCCACTGGAATTCGCGTCAAGAATGTCCATGATGCTCGAAATGAATTGACGCAAAGTTGAAGAATGGAGGTCATAAAATCCCTACACAGAGGCTGACAATATTGTATGCATCTTTGTAACGACAATTGTGATATTTGCAACGATATACAAGGGTATACTCATCAGAGAGTTAGACGCTCGAGATTTTATAAACCTGAATGATACCCTACGCTTCTTCGACAGTGTATCCAGCTTCTTTCCACGCCACGTTTCCACCATCCAAAATGCGGACATTGGTGTACCCATAATCCTTGAGTAACTTTGCCGCTACTGAAGCGACCAAACCGAGTGTACAGGTGGTAATGATGGGTCGGTCTTTATCTTCAAGACAGGGTGCTCTATACTCTTCCGGCATACTGTGGTCTGCTTTAAAATAGAGTGTCCCCATTGATACATTCTCCGATCCTGGGATGATTCCGGTAAGAGAAAGATCTTCTTTGTCCCGAATATCCAAGACCAGTGTGTTTGGCTCATTGTCTAAAGCCGCCCGGACTTGATCTGGGGTGAGGGCTTCGATATTGGTGCGGGATTCTTGTACGAGTTCTGTAAAGTTGTCTGACATGTTGATTCCTCTGTAATGAGATGGACAGAAACAGTTTGCCCTTCTTCTTAGCCTAATTTTTACTGTGGAGAAGTCGATTATCAATCTCATGTATTAAATCAATGAGACCATAGAGGAAATTGCCATCAAAGTTCTTAAAATCTGGTTCAAACTGAGACTAAGCGAAGAACAACTGTGCGATGGCTAGTCCGAACCCTACCGTAGCATACATCACTTTGCCAACCATACTTACTCCCAAACCAACCATGTGAGCTAAACCCGCTTTGTGTGCACGTTGGATTCGATACGGTTCGTCTGGGGGCAACTCTTTGAGTTCTCCAACTCGACCTCCGAAATAGGCAAAACCAAAGATGAGTAAAATACCAATAAAAACGGATGGTAGAACCCCCGTTCCAAATGTGAATAATGTGAATCCTCCCCCTCCAGTACAGCTGACAAAGCAGGCGAGGATGACCCCGAATAGAGCATATCTTCCAGATGTTTTACTCGAACCGCCCATCTGTGACACAATTCCCGGAGCCATAAAGTCGGCAACGGTCATGACAATTCCAAGCACGATTGAAATGATACAACACGTCCAGCTACCTTGAGATGCTCCGGATCCGATACCGACTTGGATCAGGAGATTTCCGAGTGCTGTCAGTGGTGGACCAGGGAGCACTGGTAGCAAGGAACCCACAAATCCTGACAATAAAAATAATCCTCCAATACTGAAAAAGACTACTGACATGAGTTCCATATTTACCTCGACTTAGGGAACGTTGGTGATGCCTTTCTCGATAGCTATCTGATAAAGGTTACTGTTCAGGGGATAGTAGAATCTCTGGTACCACTTCTACCTGTCCCATAAAATGTTCTTCCATACATTGGTTGTGGCATTCGTTTTGGATTTGTTCAGCGCCGACCGATTCAGCCTGCCTTGATTGAATGCAGGTTTCTGTGCACGTTGCGATTTGTTGTTGATTGGCATCGAGCTCTGCCTGGGTGACATCTGGGACGTTGCATCCAATTTTGACCCCTTCAGGACAGTCATCAGATTCAGAAAGAATGGGCGCGGATTTTGGTATAGGATCCACTGTTGGGGTAGGCTGTTTTGCACAACCAAGCAAACAGATCAAAGAGAGCAGACAACTTTTGGACATGGCGATTCCGATGTGATTGGTTTGGGATTAAGATAGCACTATTGCACAAAGTGTGTCGTTTGAGTAGGGATTCAATGACCAAATTTCTATTAGAGCCATTTTTTGAAGTCATCGAGATAGTGCCGCCCAATAGACTTAGTACCTGTGCTCGATTGCTGATGAGTTGATGGGAGTGGTCAACATATATGAGTGTGTGGCAATCTACCATCGGATTTATTTGGATTCGATATAGTTAATTGAGTCCATTGAATCACGGTCACAATCTATATTTGGTCTGATAGTGATGAGCAGACTCATGAATGAGTGTAGTAGCCAGAGAGGGTCATTCGGTTGCCATTGTGATAACACTGTACACTCTCACCTGGTTGGACAGGCAATCCACTGACGAACCGATGATTTTCGCGAGACTCGTAGATGTATTGACCGTTAATCTTTAACGCTCCGATGTAACTTCCAGGATAAGATTGTACAACATCGGTGATCATGAATGTTTGCGTTGTATTGTTTGTGTACAGGGTATCCCAAGAATTACAGGATGCATTGAAACTTGAAATTGGATTGTTTCCAGTGCTAACGTTGGGTCCTTTGGGATAAGCACTGGCGGTTTGTAGAGAATCAACCAACACAGATGCACAAAGTAATAGAAATCCGAGTGACAAGAGAGTTTTGGGGTTCATAATTTAGCTCCGTGTAAAAACGTAGATAGGATAAGGAGTACACCAAGTCAGGTTGGAGTGAGGTTTGTTGTAAACATTTACGGTTTTGTTCTGTATAGATTCGCGTTGCTGGTTACGAAAGAAGTTTGTAAATGAGCAATGCAACCACTATACTAGACATACAGCTATATTGACTGGCATATATTATTAATGTTTGACTTTAACAGGAGAAACAAAATGATTTTTGTAACACTTGGATTATTGACCGCTTGTGGACCAGACAACATGACGAGTTTCGACCACAATGGTGTGGATCGTGAGTATTTGCTTTACGCTCCCACAAATGAGAGCAGTGAATCAAAACCACTTCTCCTCAATCTTCATGGCTTCGGCGGTACGGCAAACAGTCAAATGGAGTGGGCGGATATGCGAGATCTTGCTGATGCCAACAACTTTTTGCTGGTCTATCCTCAAGGTGCAGAGATGAGTGGGTCATCCCATTGGAATTCGAGTCTTCCAGGTGAAGACAACAAAAGCACGTCGGATGACTTTGGGTTTTTGAATGCGCTGGTGGATTACCTGATTGCCAATAACAATGTCGATGCCGATCGAGTGTATGTTGGTGGTTATTCGAACGGTGGATTTATGAGCTATTCACTCGCTTGCTACCACAGCGACAAATACGCTGCTATTTTTGCGGTCTCGTCAACGATGACCAATTCTTTTGAAGGCGATTGTGCGCCTACACGACCCCTTTCAGTACTCAGCGCAAATGGAACCGACGATGGGGTCGTACCATATAACGGCAGCGAAGTCTACAATAGCCAAGCTGATGTCGCCGATTATTGGAAAACGCACAACAATATCACAACAGATGCAGAAGTCACCGACATCACGAGTGCAATTCAGCGTACGAGTTACACCGGTGGTGACAGCGGTACAGCGGTTGATCATTATCGACTGGAAGGCGGTACTCACGTTTGGCATGAGGACGATTTTGGAGGCTCTGATCTCAATACTCTCGTGTGGGAGTTTGTCTCTGCTCACAGCTTAGACGGGGCTGTAGAGTAGAGTTCCAGCCGAACAGTTGTCTTATTGAGATAGAAAGTCTCATAGGATTTCGTTGGGACGTTGCCCTTCGATGTTGTCATTGAACCAAACATGACCGTCATGAGATTCGGGTACATCCAGTAAGTATTCTCTGGTTACACCGTCTTTGGTAATGCTTCGGTATCCGCTTGCAGAGGCGGTCTCACAGATATCATCGGCGGATGATTTGTCGGCGCATCCCCATGAAACGAAAGATAGAAGGCTGAAGGTGATGTGGGTAGAATTCATGGTTGTACTCTTGCGATATATGATGTCAATCTATAAATAGAGATGTTGAGAGTGTAATTACTTTGTTGTATGAAGGCATGACGTGATTGCACAACTGAAATGATATCAAGGTAGTGGGATTGTATGATGATTTGGAGGATGAGATGAAGAGTTTTTCAGACTTTCATGTAGATTGGATTAAAGCCTGTGAAAAGAATCAAGGATTGTTATCGACGTTGCAAGCTAAAGTACCAACGTTACTGCTGCATCCAGATGAATCGTACGTACGACAAGGAATAAACATTCTTATATCCTTAGATGGACTGCCATTTGTTCTAGAAAAGAAGAATGGAGAAGTTGAGATATCCAACAAATACAGTGAAAATCGTATGGTCGTAGAAAAATGCATCATTGAAGAGGTCGTTCAACCACAATCGAAATGGTTTGGACTGTATGATTCGGGCGGCTTCGATAAGATGTATTCAAGAACAGTTGAAAATGTAGAGTGGGGTGCTCTATCTGAGTCTGTACAACAAATATTGCTTAGTGATGTAAAACCGATGGTAGATATTCCAGATAAAAAATATTCTATTGGTAAGTACTTAGTGACCCAAGCCTTATGGGAAAGTGTGATGGGAAACAACCCCAGTTGTTTCAGAGGTGCTAGTCGTCCAGTTGAGTTGGTGAATTGGTTGGATTCTGTGGTGTTTTGCAATCAATTGAGTGAGAAGGAAGGGTTGGACAAAGTATATACATTTCCCGACGGTATGGAGTCAATACTGATAAATAAAACTGGATTGGTTCAGAATCGCTGGATTTACCACGAAGAAATTGAAGTGTCTCAGAATCTAAATGCCAATGGCTATCGATTGCCTACCGATTGGGAATGGTACTTTGCTGCCAAGGCCAATCAAGATTTTAAGTATGCAGGGGGTGATAATTTAGATGAGATTGCCTGGACAAAACAAAATAGTACTGGTCGAACCCACGGGGTTGGTCAAAAGAAGCCCAATGGTTTCGGTTTGTATGATATGACTGGAAATGTCTGTGAATGGTGTTGGGATTGGTTTGAAGGCAAAGAAGACCATATTCCAGTCGAAGGGTCTACAGGTCCTGTGAGGGGGGTATCCGGTAGAGTGTGTCGCAGTGGTTCTTGGGGAGATAAGAGTTGGTGGCTTCTGATACCGTCTTATCGTAGAGATGCTGGTAGCATTCGTTTTAACTATCGTGGTTTTCGTGTTTGTAGAACCATTCGATAAAGTGATAAGTCAGGAGCATGTTGTTGGTGGAATATTCTACTTATCTTTTACTTGTCCAATTGAGATGATTGTTTGCACAGTCAGTTCATCGTAACAGTGATGTTTGGGAGGTGTATTGTCCAGCGGCGTTTTTTGAGCCCAACAAAAAACAGAAAAGCCCCAATCTTTCGACTGAGGCTTTAAGATACACCCTAAGGGATTCGAACCCCTGACCTTCTGGTCCGTAGCCAGACGCTCTATCCAGCTGAGCTAAGGGTGCATATGGTATCTGGATTGTATACCGTGTGGAGATGGAGGGATTCGAACCCTCGGTCAAGGTTTCCCCCAACACTCGATTAGCAATCGGGCTCCTTCGGCCACTCGGACACATCTCCTTATCACGATGTACATATCTTGTCAAAGAAAAGACACTGTATTCAGCGACTCCTTTCCAACAGATATTGCTGTCAAAAGACAACCTATGTTAAAGAACATTTAGAGTGAGGTGACTGGGGGATTCGAACCCCCGGTAGCTACTAACTACGACGGTTTTCAAAACCGTTGCCTTAAACCGCTCGGCCAAGTCACCATTAATCTTCCTCAAAAGTAACGCACTCAAAATGGTTCTGCAAGTAGATTTCAATCTTGTAGAGTGATTTTTGTCTTGCCGCGCATGTAGGGTTGCAGTACAGTAGGGATGTCTACGCTACCGTCGTCCTGCTGATAGTTTTCCATGATCGCAACAAGCGTGCGTCCAACGGCCAATCCCGATCCGTTGATCGTGTGACACAGTTTCGGTTTTTTCTCGCCTTTGCTGCGAAAACGCGTTTTCATTCGGCGGGCTTGAAATTCACCAAAGTTGGAGCAAGAAGAAATTTCACGGTATTTGTTTTGACCGGGCAGCCAGACTTCAAGATCGTAACAGAGTTGTGCTGAAAAACTGGTGTCGCCTGCACACAACCGCATCTTTCGGTAGGGAAGTCCCAATGCTTGTAATATTCCACATGCGTGGTCGGTCAGTGAATGATGCTCAGCGTCAGAGTGTTCAGGTTTTGTAATCTTCACCAGTTCGACTTTATGAAATTGATGCTGGCGAATCAAACCATGAGTGTCTTTTCCATAGGTTCCAGCTTCTGCACGGAAACAGGGCGTGAACGCACAGAGATGAATCGGGAGGTCTTCTTCGTTCAAGATTTCATCTCTGAACATGTTGGTGACGGGGACCTCTGCGGTTGGAATCAAGAATCCATCCATTCCACCAATCTCAGAGGTGAGTTTGAATAGATCTTCCTCAAACTTTGGCAGCTGACCGGTACCGGTCATGGAATCTCGATTGACGATGTATGGAACCAGAACTTCCGTATAGCCATTGTCTTCAGCAGTATCCAAGAAGAACTGAATAAGGGCTCTTTCCAGCCGCGCCAAGTCACCTTTTAAGATGCTGAATCGCGCTCCTGCAATTTTGGCAGCGCGTTCGGCATCATAGAGTCCCATTTCCTCACCCAAGATGTGGTGCTCTTTGGGCTCAAAGTCAAAGGTTCGAGGTGTACCCCATGTTTCAATCAGTTCGTTGTCTTCCTCGCTGGTTCCTTCTGGAACGCGTGCGTCAAGTAGATTTGGAAAGGCGTG
The DNA here is from genome assembly GCA_937911635.1 of uncultured Pseudomonadota bacterium. Lineage (GTDB taxonomy): Bacteria > Myxococcota_A > UBA796 > UBA796 > UBA796 > CAJWHX01. The sequence continues at coordinate 11,215 of CALDQI010000566.1, forward strand.
GAGTAGGTCATCTTCTTGCTTTTGAAGGTCTTTACGCTCGTCTTCGAGTAGATCCAAACGATTGCCAATGGTTGTCACTTCGGTTTTGATGGCATCCACTTCGTCTAGCTTCTTTTCACGCATCAAGCCGCCGATTTGCTTGCTCAGTTTTTTACGACTGGACCGAAGTTCATCGGTTTTAGTTTGCAACTCACGACGCCGAGCAATTACTGCAGACAATTTGTTCATCTCGCTCAGCATATCTTCACTGGCGTGACGCTTGTGGAGCTGTTCTAGAACAGTTTCAAGATTATTTGCGACCAGATTTCGATCCAACATTTGATTCTCCTCACATGGGTTCAATGCTTGCACTGTTATCCCAAAACAAGGCTGATTTCTAGTAAATTTACTCGGTTGTCGTCGTTTTGTTGCACCAATCTGTCCACGCCTCTTCAAATCGAGCGCCCATTTCTAAGGCGTATGCTTCCATATTCGGTACGGGAGCGTGGTCTTCCCATCGCGTGACGAGATCTGACGACATGCCGCAGGGGTTGATCTGGCGGAAGTAATTCAAGTCGGTGGTGAGATTGCAAGCAAATCCATGCCAACAGACTTGTCTACGCATGGCAACCCCAAGTGCAACCAGCTTCTTTCCTTGAACCCATACACCAGTGTTTCGTTCATCCCTTGTAGCCAGAATGTTGTGTTTACCCAACTCTTCAATCCAAAATTCTTCCAAAAATCTGAGGTATGCATGAATATCCAATACGGGTAGTTTGACGATGGGGTACCCAGTCAGCTGACCTGTTCCATGAAATGTGACGTCACCACCTCTTTCAATTTGTTCGACAGGAACATTGTTGGGGTTCAGAAGGTTGCTCATCGCATTTCGAGCTCGTCCGACAGTGTAGACAGGATCGTGTTCAACCAGCAATAGCGTATCGTCGATCTCATCGTTGACACGCTGAACCAGCAGTTCTTTCATGTGGTCATAAACAGATCGATAGTCTGACTGTCTTCCCAGCCATTTGATATCCATTGTTCAGTCTTCCCGTTTGGATTCCATCAGCGATGCGATTTCGATGCAAATTTGCTCGTGAATCTCTTCAATGCTTTGAGTGGCATCCAAACACAGTACCTGTTCTCCACGTTTTTGACAGTGGTCGAGTACTCGATGGTAGGACTGAGAGATTGATCGCAGTCGATCCAATGTTTCAAACCGTTCTATCGGTAAGCCTCTCTTTTGAACCCGCGCAAAGGAGGTTTCCGGTTCTAATGATAAGAATATTGTTATATCGGGAGCTGGAAACGTACCATTCAACTGTGCCACAAAGTCAAAATCCAAAGACAGAGATTGGTAGGCAAGTGAGGAGTGGTAGTATCGATCAGATATGACGACGTCACCTCTTGAAAGGGCTGGTTTGACTCGACCATCCAAATGATCTTGGCGATCGGCAGCAAACAAATAGGCCAGTACTTCATCTCCCACTTCGCTGTGTGGATCTTGGAGCACACTACGGATGAACTTTCCAACTGGGCGATCTGTGGGTTCGTTGGTGGACACAACGGTATGTCCTTGACGTTCGAGCCAAGATTGGAGTAGGCGACACTGTGTGGTTCCCCCCGCACCGTCTAAACCTTCGATGACGATGAAGAGAGAACCTGTATGTGTGTCCGGAGACATTATTTCTTGTTCGCGATGTGAATCGCTTCACCAAGAGCGTGCTTGGCGGCTTCCATCATCCCTTCGCCCAACGTTGGGTGTGGGTGAATGGTCAAACCGAGATCCAAACCTTCAGCCCACAACTCAACAGCAAGAGCCGCTTCACTAATGAGGTCGGAGGCATTTGGTCCAACGATTGTAACCCCTAAGACACGGTTGTCAGCATCGTCCAAGATGACTTTGAAGAAACCATCTGTAGATCCACCGGTGGTCATTGCTCTACCAAGAGCCGCAAATGGCATTTGTCCGACTTTGACAGTGTGTCCCTTTTCAATAGCTTCGTGCTCCTGCAGACCAGCGACACCAAT
>CALDQI010000567.1:0-5833 GCA_937911635.1 uncultured Pseudomonadota bacterium
CCAACCGAAGCCGAGTGGGAATATTGTGCCAAAGCAGGGACAGAGCTAGACTACGCAGGTAGCAACAATATCGATGAAGTCGGTTGGTATGACTTGAACTGTCCTAGGGGTGAGGGGGAACACAGTTGGGCTGGACAAATACAACCGGTTGGCTTGAAAAGGCCAAATGCATGGGGATTGTTTGACATGACAGGAAATGTCAGAGAGTTGTGTTGGGATTACATAGACGGTTTGACCTATCAATGTGGTGACATCGTGATGGATCCAACCGGCATAGACCGTACGATTAAAGGAGGAGGAACTAGTCCGGTAACACGAGGTGGTGATTTTTTGAACAGAGCGAGGAAAGTGTTTGAGAGAGCTTCTGTAGAGGAGTCCTATACGAGGACTGGCAATGATGGTTTTCGGATTGTACTCCAATCATAGATAAAGCCTTTGTCATGACTTCAATGAAGAGGGGCCCCATTGAGTTTGAATCCTCTTGGAGTCTCTAAGAGAATCGGAGTGATAAAAGCGTCAAGTATCAGTATCTTCCATGGCGCAATTGAACTTGTTAACACCCACAGTGTAATTATTTACGATAGACTCTGACAATTTGTATGGTATTGGTTGATGACGGTTGTGGACAGACTAGGGTACAGTTGTACGCCTTTTGAGATGAGGTTTTGTCGTTTGATTTGTAGGCAATGAAAACTTCTGTGGTAAAACTTCCTCCTTTATTTGTAGATGTTATGGGGATTGTCATCCTTTTCGTGATTGATGTTGTAATCTATGGCCTCAATTCGAGGATTCTCCATTATATGGTTAGTAATAAAATAGGTGGTAATCTACTACTGTTTGCTGTCAATCGTTTGTGTGGACCTACATTGGCTACCTTCTGTTTTTTACAAATGGTGGTTAGAATGGATTTGATGGCCAAACCCACCCATTATCTAGTTTGCGACAATCTGGAGTCTGGGATTAAGTATCGGCGTAGATGAGTGTCCCAAGAGGATTGCGGGACTCTTCTCATTCGTATACCTTACACATTCACAAAATACCCACGGCATTTATCATTGCATTTAATCAGGCATTTTCAAATTTATATAAGTAAAGACTCCTATAGTTAAGTAGGTACATCATAACGTCCAGAACTATTCTGGTCTATCGGGTGCAAAGATGGTAAAGGTAGCACCCTGTTTAGTTGTATATTTTCGTTCCAACTGACGCATGTCATCTGGGTTAGAGGTCCACAGCCCAAAAGGGATGGTGATGCCAGTTACATCATAGGTATCCTCATTGTGGTTGGCATTTCTGATGCGGCGGGTAATTTCTCCATCCACTTTACTGATGGAATCATCAGGTTGTTCCGAAAGATAACTTGCACGGTATCCTTCATGACCGACCTCTTCTAAAACAAAGTCCGGACCGATTTCATCTTGGAGTCTCAGTTCCCACTGCCAAGCTCGTGAAGAATGGTATTTCCAAAAACAACCGTGTGCTACGGATATAGATGGGTCTGATGTACACTTTCCTTCGACTCTGTCTGGGAAGTACCGTTTGGTCAAATGAGCCCAATCAAAGTTTTTGGCACCATCCTTACATAGAGCCGCCCACCACTTTTTTGGAACTTGTGTTCCTGTTTTCCACTGTGGATGGAGGACTTCCCACAACGGAGCGGAATTGATCATTACACCATCGTCCAAAACGGGAAGATAGAGTGCATCAACTTTCACTGTGCGAGGGTTGTTATTGACTGGTCCTCTTTTGACACACCGATCCAAAGTCTCGGCAAACTCTTTGAGTTCTTCCAAGGCTTGGGTGGTTTCTAGCTTTTTGGCAATTCCCTGGGTGATGGACTGAGTCAATCCTTCAATCCGTTTTCGAAGGACTTCAATGATTTCAGTGAAGGTTTGGTGTTTCATTCGGTGAATATTGACCCATACGACAAAGGTCTTTCTAGATGAAGATAAGGGCCAGTGTATTGGTTTATTTTTATACATGTTCAGATGAACCTTAGAGAAGAACTGGGTTCGTAGGTACTCTCTCAATCCGTATTTAGGACTGATGGCGTTGCCACGTTGTGTCCAAACGTCAATGATATTTTGACAAATTCGAACTTCTGGATTGTTTGGATGACGAGTGCCCAATCCATCGGTGAAGATGTTTTCGGAAATGGTTCCGTCCAAGAAAAGGAAGCCGTGAGGTAGTGCGTATTTTAGGTTGTCCGTTTGTGGGTCAGCAATACCGGTACCGTCGCGTTTAAACCTTCCCAAGGCTACACCGATGGCATAGGATAGATGATCTGTATCTGGTTCAGTGTCATACCTTGGTGTATAAGTAGGTAAGGGGGTACCCTTAGCTCTATCTACAGCGGATTGAGCCCACTCTTGTGCGTAGGTCCAACAAGAGTGTCCGGGGTGATTGAACTCTACGGATGGTTCACGGTGCGATTCGTGTTCAGTGAAGGCGATATCGAGTTGTTTATAGATTTGGTCGGCACCTGCGATGGTAAAGAGGGGAAGTCGGTTTACATCACCGACTTGGAAATTTACTGTTGGATTTAAAGCCGAAAGAATCTCTCTAGATATTTTCGAATTCATCAAACATGTCATAAATTCTCTACTGATATTGAAGACTGAGGACCCAGCTGTATCCATTATGCTTTGAAATCGATATGCTCTCGCCGCAAAGTTATTTCCGATTTTGGTGAAGGCGGTTCCAGGCTTAAAGTAGTACTGCTTATTTTTCCCAGGTGTACCTTTGTAAGTCTCATAAAGTTCTAACATATTACGGTCATATTTTAATACTTCTGTGACTGGCTCGACCCATGCCATACCAGCTCCACCTTTGATATATGGCATCCAGTTTCTAACTTCTAGATTTAGCTCCTCGTTAAATCGCATTAGTCTGACAGTGATGTGTGAGATCTCCCAAGGATATCGAAGAAATCGATCATTGTTTGCAGTGGCCATCCCTTGTTTAACATCTGTAATATTGCCCAACTTCTCCGCGTCCAAATATCGTTGTAAGAATGCATCACCCCACCAATAAATCAACGGCCATCCTTCGATGCCCTTTAGCCGGTCGATGTTGTAGTCGTAGCGTTCATGTTGGCACAATAGACCTGCATGGGTGCGCTCGGTTATATCTGAGCCAGATATATACGATAAATCTTTCGATAAAATACAAAGACCTTCTTTTAGTCTAGGGGCTCTTTGTAAAACGCTCATTACAGTTGTAACACCGCCGGGACCTGCTGATATATCAGAGAAAGCACCCCGGTCTAGATCACCTAAAACGCAAAGTCTATATTGGGTGAATAAGTTTTGACGGAATGCCTCATATGACTTGATGAACATCCATCCACGCATCGTAATCATCCCCGAAATACCATTTTCCTTGACGAGTTCCAAACCACGTTCTAAGAAACATGCATACAAATCACTTTTCGCACGAGAGTACGCTGCTGGGACACCGTTCTTACCACTGCTACCCGTAAAGTATAATTTGGAATTTGGATGTACATCTCCCATTCCTAAGTAAGGTGGATTTCCCACCACAACGTCGTAATAGTTGCTTCTGTTCAATGCGAGGTACTTCGCACTCTTTTCAAGTTGTACCCTACGGAGTTGAGTCTGCAAATCATTCGATTCAACGCGATTGGTCAAGAACGTTTGAATCTGTGCCAGCATCACCTCTCTGGTATTCGCCAGCGCTGCTACATCCACAAACAGTCTTCCACTTTCTTCTTGATATTGAGACAGAACATTGTCAATACTTTCTTCTACTTTCAGTAAGGTACCAATATAATGGGCGTTGCGAAGATTCGATAACAGTGCACTCAGCAAGTGAGCGGGGATGTTTGTTTCCCGTTCAATCTCTAATGCCAACTCATCAAAAGGGTCATCTCCACTGTGGAGGGTTCCAATGCCAAAGTCTGGTGCACCGATATTAAATGTCTTGGGAGCGATACCACCTGCGAGTTTACGACCTTGAAGGTACACACTACACATCGCGATTTGAACAGCTCTTGGGTCAATATCTAAACCGTGAAGGTTGTTTTCCAAGATACTTTCAACGATCTTCCCATTCGACCACTGGTCTTGACCTTCTTCACCTCGGTGTTTGGCTTCTTCTTTGTACAGTTGGACCAGGTAATCCAACGCGATGACCAGGAAGTGACCTGAGCCACAAGCTGGGTCCAGTAAGCGGACTTCTCGAATACTGGTGGGACTATTTGTGGTGTCATCAATTGATTGATGAACGTAATAGCACCAATACTCTTCAAGTTTTCCATCGAGTTCCATTAAGTCAGTTGGTTCAATGTTTCCTGCTGTTCGTTGACTTCTGAATGCCTGGCGTTTGGTTTCTAGGGTGTCTAAGGTACCAGTTGATTCGACGATAGCGTGCCACTCGTTCTTTTGACAGATCTCCATCCATTTTCGTCCCAACGCATTTTGTAGCAACCACTCGACCATATACTGTTCAGAAAACAGTTGAGTCTTTGAAGCAATCTCAAAACCGACCACATGGTTTTGTTTGTTGAGGACCGCTTTATAGGGGTCGTTCCAAAACTGGTAAATCCATCCAAAGGTGAGGGGGTCAGCCCACAAAGCAAAGAGTCCAGGTACTCCCAATTGTTCGATCAATAAATCGTGGGTGTTGAACCATCTTGGTACATACTGAAGTTCGAGGTCTGAATCCCATCTGAACAAACCAGGAAACTCAATACTGAACTCATCGAAGTAGCCGTTAAGTAAGAGGGCATTCTTTTCGTTGTCATTCCATTGAGTTCCGAGGTTTTCTCTGATTCCGTACGCGACACCACTGTAGGCACTGTTCAGTGGTTTTGTTCGGACGTTTCGAGCGTGTTCAGTTTTAATGGTACCATCGTCATTTCGGATATCATCTACCTGTTGCTCAACTTGATTGTTGAACGTTTCATCTAAACTAGATTCGGATTCGGAGTATTCTTCTCCCCAATCATCGAGGTCATCCCAATCTTCTAAGTCTCCAAAGTCACCCCAGTCATCATCCAAGTCCGGTGTGTCTAAGGTCGCTTGTTCCGGCAACATTTCATGGATACGAACAAAGACGTGTTGATGGAGTAGGGTGTAGGCGGCTTTCGTGGCAATCTCTCTTAAGATAGTTCCACGATTTTCAGAGGTGTCGGCTTTCCCTTGTTCACAGCGTTTATAGGTGATGAGTTCTTTGAGTTTCTCACCTTTGAATCGTAGGAGTTGATTGGTCAGTGTTTGTTCTGTTTCATAGGAGAGTGCCCAAGTACCAAAGACATTCGTGATTCCGTCAAATCCAGCGGACCACCCATATTGTTGGGTGATATTTAATGCAAAGAGTTGAATCAATCCATTGAATCGTTCTTCATATTGAATCCCTCCACATCGAAGTTGTTCGATCTGTTTTTTTAAAAGGTTCTTTTGTGTGCTGGTCAGCGCCATGATGCATGCCTATGGTGAAATTTAAACAACAACGGTATGAGAGCGTTCCTTTTGGGGGGTATACCCATATGGTACATTTGGATTGATGAACTCAATTTGTAAATTGGGGTACTCATCCTGAAGTAGAATATCGATTTCGAAAGAGGTGATTTGTTCTGGGTCTTTGCTATACAAAATAACCCCTGAAGCGTGACACCCTTCTTGGATATGAATGAGAAACGGTACCATAATAGATGGTTTTCCATCAATGATTTGTCGAACTCGAACGATTGAAGCGAACTCTTTCATATCTGTAATTGGAAGTTCAAAACGTCCTTGAACGCGCAATCGTTTTTCTGAAACTCTTTCTGTTTGTACCGTAACAAACCCCCAAGGTACAACCGCAGAGTTGG
>CALDQI010000568.1:0-10752 GCA_937911635.1 uncultured Pseudomonadota bacterium
ACAATCGGTCAGATGCAATCATCAAAGACGTCGGGTCGCTATGGGTCCGATATAGAGGAATGTACGGTAATGAACCCTTGTTGTTTCAGATATACACCGATACGGCTGGGGTAAACCATGCATGGAAATGGTCCTCTATGCAAGATAGTCCGACAAGTGTGAACAGTGCCATCGAATTGACGCAAGTAACTCCTGAGCGCATAGTTGTTCGTGTAGATGGAATTGACATTCAAAGTCAAGGAACGGTGTATGTCTACAATCCCATTGAAGAAATCGGCGTGTTTGGCAAGATAGCAGAGAATCTTATTGGCAATCCATCGACGATAACGTACGATGCAAAGGCAACCAAGAACGATCAGGTTGTCAGTGAAGGTGTATTGGAAGTGACCTTTTTTGAATGACCTTACGTCGTTAGTGATATTCCACCAATGATGCTCAGTACGTACAGCATTTGTTTGGGAATCCGAGTGAGCATCGCTAGCGAGAATCCAACGTAGTCCATTCGGATGGCTCCAGCGGTCCAAGTTAGAAGGCACAGAGGGATCGGAAGCATAGATGCTATGGCCACACCTTTAGCTCCTCGTTCTCGAAAACTGGTGTACAATGATGGCCACTTTGTCTGGATTAGTCGGTCGTACTTTTCAGGAAAGCCAATCCAATGTCCTAGCCAGTACCCGAAATGTCCAGACGAAATACTGGTTCCACTGGTTAGGAGACCAATCATCCAAGGTGAGTGGCCACCTTGAATGGCGATGTACATCGGAATCGCAGCACCAATTGGTGTGGGGAAGGTTTCTATGACAACCACGATGCCAATGAGTCCAAGTAGTCCCACTTGAGTGATGAGATCTGTTGCCAAACGTTCGATATCCTCTTGAAAAAGTACCCCCAACAGTACAAATATCACAAAAAAGCAAGCAAGATGTATGAGTGCTTGCGTACCGGATAAGGAAATTTTAGGAGACGGTGGAGTCATGATTTGGTTGACAAAAGAGGCTAATTTCAATAATTAGAACCCCTTATGGTTTTTGGAATCATCTGACCAGTAGATTGTTTTGCGCGGGAGGCGTGCCTTATGTTGAAACCCAGTCAAACCCCACACCGTCTTGGGAAATCTTCCCTTTCTGTTTACCCCCTTGCGTATGGTATGTGGCGCTTTGCAGGAACATCGGTGTCAGATGCAGAAGCGAAGATTCAAGCAGCGTTGGATGTTGGGATTACCCTCTTTGATCAGGCGGATGTATACGGCTGTGATGGAGGTGGTAGTTTTGGTGATTCAGAGGCGCTGTTTGGAGATGTATTATCGGGAAATCGAGAGCTTCGAGACAAGATGACGATTGCTACAAAAGGCGGTATCGTACTTGGGGTCCCTTATGATTCGAGTCCTGAGTATTTACGAAGAGCCGTTGAGAACTCTCTTCGTCGAATGAAGATTGACGTCATCGATCTGTATCAAATCCACCGTCCAGACTTCCTCGGGCATCCAGCCCGGATCGCTGAAGTGCTCACTGAACTCAGGGAGGCAGGAAAGATTAAAGAAGTCGGTGTGTCGAATTATACCGTATCTCAGTTTTCAGCATTGCAGGCACATTTGCCGTTTCCAATTGCCACACGCCAGCCAGAGTTTTCCTGTTTGCAGCATTCTATTCTGCGGGATGGAATTCTTGATCAATGCTTAGAGAAGGGTGTCACTCCACTCGCATGGTCACCATTGGCTGGAGGTTCACTCTTTGAACAACAACCAGCTGATGAAAAGGTCCGTAACACACAGCAGGTATTGCAGCGGATCGCATCAGAGCAAAATGTATCGGTTAGTGCAGTAGCTCTTGCTTGGACGATGGTTCACCCCAGCGGTGTCATCCCCATTATCGGTACACAAAACATCGCGCGGATTCGTGAAAGCGTGGATGCTTTCCGTGTCAGTCTTTCGCGTACAGAGTGGAACGAGATACTGGTTGCGGCACAAGGGTACCCACTGCCGTAGGAGAAGTGCTGTGTTGAAAGAATTTCGATTGGAAGAACAAAGATCGGTTGACGATGTCTTGTTTCCGCTATGTCTGGGCCTAGAGGAAGCCGTGGAAAAGGAGGCGTTCTTTGCTTGGGTCGTGACCCAGGGAATTGAATGGAGGCGTCTACTGCTTCATCACGGGGCTATTTTACTGCGCGACTGTCCAATCGATGCACCTGAAGATTTCGAGCGGTTGCTCGATGATGTAGGATTTCCGCGGATGCCCTACGTTGGTGGTGCCGCTCCTAGAACTGCAGTGACAAGCAGAGTTTTGACCTCGAATGAATCTCCTCCATCAGAACCGATTCCATTTCATCACGAGATGGCTCAAGTTCCAAATCCACCGGCCTATATTTTCTTTTACTGCGATTTACCTCCTGAGCATGGCGGGCAAACCCCAATTGTGCATTCCCATCAAGTGTACAAGCGTTTCGTGGGGATTGACCAAGAGTTTGCTGAGAAGGTTGAGCGGACGGGTGTACGATATGTTCGAGTAATGCCGGAAGAAGATGATCCCAGTAGCGCCATTGGCCGATCGTGGAAAAGTACATTTCTGACGGATAATAAAGACGTCGCTGAAGAAAAGATGCGCCAGTTGGGGACCTCATGGAAGTGGTTGGGAGACGGAAATCTTTTAACTGAAACGGCTACAGTGCCTGCCATACGGGTAGAACCTCGATCACAGCGTAAGACATTCTTCAATTCAATGGTGGCTGCCTACACAGGATGGATAGACTCACGCAATGATCCAACCAAGTCGGTAAAATGTGGGGATGGCTCACCAGTCAACGGCGAAGTATTGGTACAGACAGGTCAAGCCATGAACGAAGAATGTGTTGCTTTCACGTGGCAAAAGGGCGACGTGCTGTTGATCGACAACCAACTCGTGCTTCATTCCCGCCGTCCATTCTCAGGAAAGCGTCGAATATTGGCTTCGATCTCTCCGATGGAGTAGTATGATACAATTGACGCCTCCGAGTAACAATTCTCAGTTTCGTTTTGGTGACTTCGAACTCCACTGGGATGGGGAGAGGCAACAACTAACCCTGTTTCATTTTGAGACCAAGCAGACGTTGTGGAGTACGATACCTCAACAAGGTTGGATACGTGCATCTCACAAAGAAGATACCTTTGATGAATCGAGAGGATACTTCTTTCTTAAACAACAGTCTCTCGGTTCCACTTCTGCTCAAACAGTCGATTCTATTGAGTATGGAGACACGCAAGATCAAGTCGTACTGTCCGGATATCTACAGGGTTCATCCAAGTATCAGTACCGAATGTTGGTTTCTGCGATGGATGACAAGCAGATTCAGTTGCGTGTGGAGTTGGACGATTCTTCCAACCTGAATCACATACAGTTGTGTTTCTCTACGGCGCCCGACAATCAAATCTTTGGTTTTGGCGAGCAACTGACCTATTTGAACCTCAAGGGACGGTCTTTCCTTGTTTTGAGTCAAGAACCCGGTATTGGTCGTGGTGTTCAACCGCTAACGTGGATGATGAACACCTTCTTTAAAGCTGGCGGTGGCTGGAATTGTTCCAACGCGCCTGCACCGTATTTTCTGACGTCAGACGGTCAGGCCTTCTGTTTGGAAAACGATGAGCCCAGTTTCTTTGACTTGAGCGAGTCGACAACGGTAGACGTCGATGTCTTTTCCAATGTACTCACGGCACGTGTGTTCTTCGGACGAAATCCCAAAGAGATTGTTGAGGGTTATACCAGATATTGTGGGCGGATGGCAGAACCACCCAAATGGTTAGACAATGGGGCTGTAATTGGGATGCAAGGCGGCACAGACGCTGTTTTGAATACATTGGGGCGTCTACAGTCTGCTAAGGCAGCGATTGCCGGATTTTGGCTCCAAGATTGGGTTGGCGCGCGAACTACCTCGATTGGCAAGCAGCTTTGGTGGAATTGGGAGTTGGATGAAAACAGGTATCCTAACTGGGAAGGGTTATTGCAAACCCTGCATCAGCAGTCGATGGTGGCGCTAACCTACTTGAATCCCTTTGTGGTAGACGTATCTGAGCGTGAAGGGGTGCGGCGGAATCTCTACAGAGAAGCGATTGATAAAGGCTATGTCATCAAGCGTCAAGACGGGTCCGTCTATCAAATCATGAATACGTCCTTCTCCGCGGCGTTGCTCGATCTAACGGTCGCAGATTGCCGAGTGTGGATAAAAGAGGTCATGAAAGAAAAACTCCTGAAACTCAATGTCCACGGGTGGATGGCAGACTTTGGAGAGGCGCTTCCTTTTGATGCGGTACTGAGCGATGGTTCAGATCCACTAACGTACCACAATCGATATCCTGTAGAATGGGCGAAACTCAATCGAGAAGCCATTCAAGAGGCAGGTAAAGAAGGGGAGATACTGTTCTTCAATCGAGCGGGGTACACCGGTTCTACTCGCCACAGTACGATGTTTTGGATGGGAGACCAATTGACCAGCTGGAGTCAGTACGACGGTATCAAGGGCGCTGTGATCGGTTTGATGTCCAGTGGACTGTCAGGCATTTCCCTCAATCATGGGGATATCGGTGGATACATCTCGACCAATCCACCCAAAATCCCTTTCAATATCCCGTTTATTGGTTACGCACGAAAGCCTGAACTGCTCAAACGATGGATTGAAATGTATGCCTTTACAGCGATGTTTCGTACCCACGAAGGGAATCAGCCAACTCGACACATTCAAGTGGACTCCAATGAGGACGTTCTGAAGCAGTTTGCATTCTTCTCTCGAGTCTACAAAGAGTTGGCGCCCTATCGTAGGGGACTCTTTCGTGAGGCGGCTGAACAAGGATTGCCAGTGGTACGTCACCCTTGGTTGGTCTACCCAAACGACCCTGAGAGTTTGAGTTTACGCTGGCAGTTTTACATGGGTGACGATGTATTGGTTGCACCCGTACTGGACCCGAAGACCTCGGTTGTGTCGGTTTATTTTCCAAAGGGTACGTGGAAGCGCTTGTCCATTGGGGAAGACGTTGAGAGCGACGGGGAGTGGAGAGAGGTCGATGCGCCTCTTGGTAACCCAGCTGTCTATTTTGCTTCTCAGTCCGAGTATGCAGAGCTGTTTGAGGGCATCAAAAACCGTTGGGGGCAATGATTTGGTGTACCACACTCGAGAATCAATACCGTTATGATGATATATTTCGAGAACAAAGGAGACCACCATGTCAGATTTTGATGCCAGTGTTATCTATGGAATCGTTGTTGAATCAGCGATTATCGGGCAGTTGAAAAGTGAGGATATTCTCACAAAAAAGTGGTGCGACGATGACGATCTGTAGCAAATAGCGGATTGGCTCAACGAGAAGTACAAGGCAAGGCTACGAAAAGGGCTCCGCTTTACTTGCACCCACTACCCGTTAACGAGGGTCCTTGGACTGTCGATAGCCAAAACGGGGATGGATAGTGAGGGTGTGTTTGAATGTACATACCTTGAGGACCTCGCCGTGATGAATGAGATACTAGAGGAGGTCAACCCAGGTTGTCAGCCCAAACTGTACCTGACCGGTAGAGCGTACTAGTCTAAGCTCTCAACGACGTCGATTGGTCAGATGAACGCTCTGTTGCCCATCCTGTTGGGATACAATCTTTTCTGATACAGCCTCTTCCAGGAGCGGATCAGCGTCATGTGTCGGACACTATAATCCCAAACTCCACTGCCACAGTCCATCTATGCTCTCAAGGCGTTCGGGCTCGGAAACTGACAGGTGTAAGGTATACTGTCGGGTAACCTCAGCATCCAAGGCTGGATGGTGTAGCCGCACTTCTTCCATCAGGGCTCTGATTTCTGGGTTTGTTCCATTCTCCGGTATTGCCGGTAAGTCGATCGGTGTTTTGTTCAACAAGCGACCGGTGATTGAAATGTTCTTGGCTTCAAGACTCTCTTTGAGTGCGTCGAGCTGCTGCAATCTACGATTGGGTACTTCGATCAGCCAGTACTCGGTATTTGGATGAATCAGTAGTTCATTGCCGCGCTCAGCCATCGCTTCGAGTGCAACGGCAGACTGCTTGAAGAGTGTGAAGAAATCACCGATGTCGCTGATCGTTTCACTGCCCAAGAAGAAGTTGAGACCCTTGGCGATGATGCCTTTGGCGAAGTTCATCGAGGCAAAGCCAGTCGATTTAGAGGTTAGCCACTGCAGACCCGAACTGGAAAAGAGGTGCTGAATTTTGTCAGGCGCATCGAAGAACTGCTGGGCGTTTTGAGCGGGAGGGGTGTCGACGACGATCGAATCGTAAAGACCCGTATCGACCAACTCCATCATTTTCATGACCGCCATCATCTCTTGGATTCCGCCCATCTTTTCCTTGGCAAACTGGAAATACCGATTGTCAGCAAGCTTGTTCCAAGTGTTGGGAGAGGTGTGCAGTCGACTAAAGTCATCAAAGGCTTTGCCGGCATCGAGCATCATTGCCGACAGCTGTCCGCTACACTCCTCAGGTAAAGGTATCTCCGCGGCGCTGTTCCCTTCCATGTCTAAGTGTAGCGCGTCTGCGAGGCGCTGTGCGGGGTCAATTGTCAGCAGGACGCACCTTTTGCCGGCACGGGCTTCCGCCATCGCCATCGCCACAGAGGTTGTGGTTTTACCAACCCCGCCAGTGCCGCACATAAAGAGCACTTGTGTGTTCACAGCCATCCCTCCAAGCCATCGAGTGCTGGTAGGTCTGTTCCATCAGACCATTTATCATAGGTGAGCAACGGCAGATTTTCAGGGGTACCAAGATGGGTGTCTAGCCAATCTCGCCATAAGATTTGATTCTCATGGTCTTCTTTGAGAATATTGAGAACCGTTTGGTATTCTGGATGCTCCTCAAGCAGATGGGGTACTTCTGAATTGTTGAAGACCTCTTGTAGGGACTGGGAAACATGTTGCCATTGATTGATGATGATTCCTAAGACTTTTGGGTGAAAGTCAGAACGCATTGTGCGCCACAGTTGCAGAGTTTCTCGAACGGGTAATTCTTCTGGAAGTGTAACCATCACCACACGTCCATGTTCCAGCACCACGTCTTCAACTAGCCTGCTTTGGTTGTATAATGGCCCGCGCCGGCTTACATCCATCATCGTTTTGGCAGCTGATATCAGTGAGATACCATGTCCCGTAGCGGGGCAGTCCACCACGATGTGGTCCCATTGTCCACCGATCTGTAGATCGTATATCTTGCCTAACTGAACGGCATCGTGCAATCCAGGAGCCGCTTCGATCAAGGGTTTGACCAGACGATTGTCGAAGATCAGTTCGTAGAGTTTGCGCATTTTAAGCTGCTGCACCACATAATCTTCAATCGCAGCCATCGGCGATACGGATATGGCATCGATCCCTTTTGCTAGATGTGTTGGCGTGTAGCTCTGACTCGGCTTGTTGTAGTAGGCTGGTATGTCTGCACAACCGTTGCACTCGACGATGATGGTGGATTCTCCACGTGTCGAATAGTGATGTGCCAGTAGTCTTGAGACGGTGCTTCGACCAACGCCTCCTTTGCCCATGATAAAATCGATGGTTGTGTCAGCCATGCGCCTGCTGTCCGTCATCGTTTTGAACCGGATTGCATTCAGGTACATTTGTTGTGTCGGCTTGCTCCAATTCATCCAATAGACTGTGAACACGTTTGAATACCGGTACAGAAACCAGCATACCCAAGTGTCCTGCATCGGTGATCACCATCTCGTTGCTGTCATCTAAGTGACCGTTGGGAGAGGGTACTACAACCCAGTCTCGCGTGGACCAAATAATTAGGTGCGGTACTTCGGGTGCCGTTGTAATGTTGCAGATTTCCGAACCCGGTTTGAACTGCTTGCCTTGTTTTCCTTTCGCCAATCGATAGGTCTTTGTTCCTCGATAGGGAGTGCCAAATGAGATCTGTCCTTTGATCTTGTCAGTACCGTATTTTTCCATGTAATGTCTGGATATTAATCCACCCATTGAGTGACCGATTAGCATGATCTTTTGCTGTCCACACTGCTCATAGTACTCTTCTATCTTCTGATGGAGTTCATCGGAAAATACAAAGATATCGTCTTTGAGTATGGGGTTGTTGATGGCCCATATATTCTCAAAGCCACAGCGATAGAGGTAGTACTGTAGTGGGAGTAGCGACCAGCGGTTCATATGATAGCCGGGAACCAACATAATCGGCGTTTTACATGGGGCGTTGGGACGAAATTTTGGCGCAGGAAAAGAAAAATGCATGAGCTGTGAGACACAGGTAAAGAAAATCCCTACAAGCTCCAATGTTTGACAAGAGATGTTTTCCCAGCTTCGATCGACGGGCTCATCGTTGACAATGGCGTGCATCAATACGGCCGCAATGGTTGTAGCCACGCTAATGACGATAAATATACCCAGTAAAGTGGGTACAGCAACCAAGATTGCAAACCATATACTTTCCAATGCAGTGCCCAAACTTGCGATCATCTATAACCGTCTCCTTCCTATTTGGTATCTGATTTCTAGAGGATATACAAATAAGAGATGGGTCTGGCTTCCGAAGGACCGGATTCAATTCGTTGTTCATCATACATCATCTGCGTTAGATAAAAATGCTTTGGGGTGAAATTGATTCGATTTATTGATGATAAACGACAGTTGAAATTGTCGGTGCATGATGTGATTGATGCCGGTCCGCCGGTTGGTGACTTGTATTTAACGGTTGCGTGGACGGCCAATACCCGAATGCGACTCGGTACAGAAATCCACTCTCAGTATCAAGAACACGCTCTTGAAGAAAATCCGAACTTCAAAAAAGAAGTGACCATTCGGCATCTTGTTGTGATCGACGGCTGGGAATGTGAGATCACAGGACGAATTGATGGTGTTATCATCGAGAGCGACCATCAGAGAATTGAAGAGATCAAAACATCGACGTTGCCGGGTGCTGCTCTTATTCAGAAAGATTTGTCAGACATGACCCCATGGCGGTCCCAAGTGGAACTCTATCTCTACTTTTTACAAGGACAAGGCATCGTATCGAGTGGTGAACTGGTGGTGATATCAGTTGTGGATGGGTATCAACATCGTTTGTCAGTACCGCACAATCCAGAGCAAAAAAACTATGTTGAAAGACAGCTCCGTTGGCTCATCAGGGAACGTGAAAAGCAGCTGGCTTGGTACAGTACCCGTCAGCAAGCCGTATTGGAAGGGTTGCCATTTGCTCACGACACGTGGCGAAGTGGCCAAGAGGAGATGAGTCGATTCTTAGAGAGAGATTTATCCGATGGGAAGCTCGTGTTGGCAAGAGCGCCGACTGGATACGGAAAAACTGCGGCCTCTTTGTTTGCTGCGTTACAAGTGGCTTATCGAAGCAATCGTAAGATATTCTTCGCGACTGCACGCAACACTCAGCATCAAATGGTTGAGGATACACTTCGGAGCATGTATCGTCGAGGGATTCCTGTTCGAGCGATTTCTCTGCGTGCCAAAGAGAAGGCATGCTTGAATGATGTGGTTTCTTGTAGGCCCGATCGCTGCCCATATGCAGATGAGTACTACGACAAACTTCAGCGGACGGGGTTGTTTGAAGAAATATGGGACGATGGCGTCATCTTGGCAGACAATCTGCAGGATGTAGGTGCCAAACATACGGTATGTCCTTATGAACTCTCAAAAAATCTTGTGGCATCTGCAGATGTTGTGATTGGAGACTACAACTATCTGTTTGATCCATCCGTTCAGTTGGGTGCCATTGCGCAAAATTCTGGTTCTTGGATCGTCATTGTCGACGAGGCGCACAATTTGCCAAACAGAGCTCAGGGATATGGTTCTCCCAGTATACGACTTCAGACGATTTGGAAAGGACTGCACTCCGTAAAAAATGATGGAAGTTTTTATCGATTTGCCGCTCCGCTTGAGCGTCTGTTGGATTGGCTGTTGTTTGAGGTTCAGCAAAGCAATGCGGATCAGTATGGTCAACGCTCGGCATCATTGGAGGAAGGGATTCATGTGGAGTTCATTGAAGAGATCGTCAAAGAAATACAGCAGCTTGCACTCGAGTATGCTGTTCAGAGATATGAAAAGCCACTATCTTCCGATGAAGAAGGAGACCCATGGTACGATGCTGCTTGGTCGGTTTTATCCTTTCATACCGCTTTGCAACGGGCTTCGGAGGAAACCGTTGTCATTTGGCAACGGGTTGGTTGGGATAGAGAGCGCGATCTGAAGGTGTCTTTATTGGACTTTGAATCCCCAGCTCGTCACCCTGAAACCGGTGTGGAATTACTGTGCCGAGATCCATCTGTCTTGCTCGGTCCATTCTTTGAAAAGATAGGTGCCGCCATTTGCATGTCGGCGACATTAGAGCCCTTTGACTTTTATCAGAATCTGTTGGGATTGGATGCTGAGCGAACGTGCGTACACAAGTTCGACTCCCCATTTCCTGTGCAGAATCGAGCATCATTTATGCTTCCGTTTGTATCCACGTTGTACAAACATCGTGAGCGGGAAAATCCTAGGATTGCGACGGTCCTAGAAAAGATTGTGGGTTCGATTGAAGGAAATATCGCGCTGTTTTTCTCTAGCTTTGTCGTGTTGGAATCGATTCGGACTCAGATGGATCTGGGAGATCGAAAGACTCTTGTTCAAACCCGTCGTATGAAGGAAGGTGGTCGTCGCCGGTTGTTAAAGAAGATGGGCAAGGGCGAGGGGCACGTGTTGTTTGCCGTGATGGGAGGAATATTCTCTGAAGGCATCGATCTACCGGGGAATGCACTGGAAGCCGCTGTTGTAATTGGACC
>CALDQI010000569.1:0-4832 GCA_937911635.1 uncultured Pseudomonadota bacterium
CCGTAAGGCGTTGCCGAAGTGTGAGATTGTTACGGAAGATGTTTGGTGAGGTCTTCTAGTCCATTGCTTCAGACTGAACCCATCCTCCATCCCTGGACGATTGCGGCAATCGTTGTACTATTCATCAACGACCAGTACCTTAAATATGCCTATACGTCATGGTTTACGGGTAAAATCTCTGACTTCGCAGGTTTGATTTTCTTTCCGATTCTCTTTGAACCCCTTGTAAAGAGCCGAAAGTGGTCAGTCATTATAACTGGCATAGGTTTTGCACTGGTTAAACTGACTGCGGTTGGAAATACCTTTTACAATCAGGTCTATCAACGATTCTTTGACCTTATTGGATGGGGACAGCAAGTGCCATTGGTGATGGATGCAAGTGACTGCATCGCGTTATTGGCATTGTGGGTTCCTCTGAAATGGATACCACAGCACACAACGAGACAGACATGACGATTCACGCACAACACATCGCCAAATACACAGTATACAGCCTCGGTTTGGTTGCAACCATCGCTACTTCACCACTCTATGAGTATTTCGGAACTACGGCTTTTGATCAACTCAGCACCAGTGTATCTACGGATGTGACACACATTCCGATTCAAGCGACAGTAGAGTTTGCCAATCCTGCAGAGGCAGAGCCCTTTCACTATTGCGGTTGGAATGTGGTGGTGGAGTTAAATGAGCCCATTACCTTAGATACAGAAGTTGTATTGTGGGGATTGACGTCACCATGGGACCAAGGTGCTTTTGATTTGGCTTATGCCACTGCACTGGAGTCCCAACCAGACGAACAAGAAGAGGATGATACAGCGGTACCCGAAGATACAGGGAACTTTGATACCGGTTCAGAGACAGGGCAGCTGGATACAGCGGTTTTGGATACGGCTTCGCAAAGTGATACTCCAGAACCCTATGAAGTACTCAATCCAGAGCATCAGGTGTTTTACGATACCATGCAGACCTTTATGGGTGGTGAGTACGCGTATCGAGTAACGGACTCTGGCACCATCAACGGTCCTCTGTTTGAACCCTATGCTTCGATCGTTTCTTATAATTCGATCAGGTTACTCTATTACTCATTGTGTGGGAACACGACAAATCACTTTGTGTTGACGGTACGCGGTGAGCCGATAGATGTTGATGCAACAGTCACGATGGTAGCCCATCAAGGCGAGCAAATAGCCCAACCGATTGGCTGCGGAGCAAAACCAGAAAACCCCGACTACACCAACGTCCGCATGCAGGTGGCGTTGGAATAATAATTTTTTGATCCATACTTTATTTTCCCGATTCACGTTATTCAAATTTGATATGGTTTGAGAGAATTTTGGAGGAACGATGAGAGTGATTGGATTCAGTGTATTGACCCTGTTTGCGTGCGTCGAAGAAGAACCAAAGATCGAAGATTTAAGCCTCTATTGCAGGGGAATCTTACGCCAATAACTTGATTGCGGAGGACGCAGATTGTGATGATTCAGATCCCAGTATTGGGCCATCTTTAACAGGTGTCTGTAATTGATGAATCCTAAGCTACCAGCGTACTGTTATCGTATTTATCAAGCCCGATCAGTCCAAATTTAGCGGTGAACCAAGAGCCGTTTCTAGGTCCGTAAATAAATACCCATGGGACGGAGAATATGCATTGCCTTATTATAGATGGCTGTTCTGTGAAGTGGTATTTGCTGTGATAAACTATATCAAAATGTGTAGAGTTTGGAGATGGTATGTTGTGGCTATTGTTATTGGTGGCATGTGAATCAGAAATAAAAGATCAGATTCTCGATACGGCAGAGGATACTCAGATCTACGTTGATGCAGATGGGGATGGGTATGGTGATCCCAATATGGCTTCTGAGGACTGTACAGGTGGAACTGGATACGTCTTCTATGGAACAGATTGCGACGATACCAATCCAAATGTGCATCCATTTCAAGAAGAAGTCTGTGACGGCATAGACAACAACTGCAGTGGTGCCATTGATGATGGTACAACACTCACATTCTTTGAGGACGTGGACGGAGATGGATTTGGTAATGCAGACTCTACAGTAGAAGCATGTGACCTACCTCCCAACTATGTAACCATCGATGGGGATTGCGATGACACCGACCCCGAGCAGTATCCTTTTGCAGTGGAAACTTGCAATCAAGAAGATGACAACTGTGATGGAGAAGTGGATGAGAACCCAATCAATCCTCCAACCTGGTATTACGATATCGACGGGGACGGATTTGGAAGTTCATTCATCATCAACAATGAATGTACCCCTCCTGCAGGCTACATAACTGACAACACAGACTGTGATGATACGAACTCCAGTATTTATCCAGGGGCACAAGAGTACTGCAACAATCTGGACAATGACTGCAACGGTTTGACTGATGACAACGCGTGGGATGCTCAGACGTGGTACGCAGACATCGATAGAGATGATTTTGGAAATGCTTCTGATACCGTGGTTCAATGCACTCAACCGTTCGATTATATCTTGGTGGCTGGCGACTGTGACGACACTAGAGATGAAGCGTATCCAGGTGCAGATGAGCTCTGTAATGGACTAGATGAAGATTGTGATGGTACGATAGATGAAAACACCATCGACTCGATAACCTACTTCGAAGACTACGACGGCGATGGATTTGGAAACCCCAACGAAACGCTCGAAGAGTGTCAAGCACCATCTGGATATGTCCTCGATGATACTGACTGTGACGATACTGACGGAAGTATCTATCCAGATGCCCCAGAATTGTGTGATGGAATTGATCAAGATTGCAACGGTCCAACATTTTATGAGGCAGACCTAGACAACGATGGTCACCTGGCCTGTGAAGCCTCTATTTGGATGCGCAACAGTAGCAACAACCCTACAAATCCAAACAATCAAACCTCGCAAGCTTCGACTCATTTACAGAATCTTGGACTCAGTATCACACAGTACAACCATGCAAACAACTTCGTGACTGACTCTTTTCTACAGGACTTTGGTCTGTATGTTCACCATGGGAACAACCCAAGTGGAGCCATTCGTGCGTATACAAATGCCGAAGCCGGTGCCATAGATACATGGGTATTGGGAGGCGGTAGATTCTTATACATTGGTCATCGGTCTCAAAATGATTGTGACATCGCCGATTCTCTTCCCGCTGGGTTTGGTCTAACCTGTACACCAAACAACAGTAACTGGAATGGCTCTGCGTCATTTGGTATCCCACACCCTGTAACAAATGGACTCACCACGATTGGGGGTAAAAATGGCGATGAGTTCTCTGCCCAACCTCCTCTAGAGGTGTTGGCCTCTATTAATGGTCATCCCTTTGTTCTTGCAGCGGAGTATGGATACGGTAAAGTACTGATTTTAAACAACGAATTCGCCTTCTACAACTCAGGATTCACCTATGACATCTCCTATGGGGATCACGATATCCTCGTTCAGAACGTCTGGAACTGGTTGTTGGAATAATAGACGTTGAATTGGTCACCTTACCCATGCATACTCACAAACCAACCGTTCTAATCACTGGATGCTCAAGTTTTCTAGGTGCCCATACACTGCTACACTTGGAGAAACGATGCTCCGTAATCGGTTTATACCATACTACGAAGCCAACCTTTACACAGTCTAGGATCATACAAACAGACCTCACGCAAGATTCGGCTATAGATGACATCAGTACTCTAGAGTTCGACTGGATTATTCATCTGGCCGGAAAAATTCAATCGACATCAGAACAAACGGCGATGAGCATCAATCGTAAAATGCTGGATACCGTCTTGAAAATGGAAAAGCCAATCGTGTATGCTTCCAGTACGGCTGTCCATTGGGAACAAGACATCCCCTACGTGCAAATTCGTCGAGAAGATGAACAAAGAATCGTAGACACAGGGATTCCCCATGCCATTCTTCGCCCCTGTGCACCCTATGGTCCAAAAATTCCAGGATACACTCCAAAGCACAAAGAATCCTTTCAAACACTGGTAGATGCCATTCGATATGCCCCTTTCGTACCCGTGATTGGAAACGGTCAATACATGAGGCAACCCATTCATGCAACCGATTTTGCAGAACTCATTTGGCACTGCATTTCCAATACAGAAACGAATATGACCTTTGATGCTGCTGGTGCATCTGCTCATACATTTGATACCATCATTCAAATTCTTCAAGCGAAGCTTCATCGAAAACGACCGATCGTTCACATTCCAAAACGCTTAGCGGTTCTGGCCAGTAGTTTAATTGGCAATTTGGAGCCTTCATTGGTTGGAGCCATGGACAATTCAGAAGCATTCGATGTTGAAGAAATCAAATCTCGAATCCCATTGCGAGATTTTGAAACTGGATGCTGGGACCTGTTGTTTAATACCTAGGTCAATCAGAACTTGTGTGTTATGAGTAGTCAAAATCATAGAAAAGGACGGCTAAATGACACTGGTTTTATCATGGCTATTACACACTCCCCTTTCACATGCAGACACTGTTGACGATCCCAACTTGTGGCTTGAGGAGGTTGAATCCGAAGCCGCCCTAGATTGGGTCAAAGAGAGAAATTCCAAGACTGTAGAGAATGTCGCACAAGATGACGAGTTCGTAGCGCTCCAGAATCAACTCAAAACCATATACGATTCAAAAGACAGAATCCCATACGTGAGTAAACAAGGAGATTTCTTCTACAACTTCTGGCGAGACACCGACCATCCACGTGGCGTTTGGAGACGAACGACATTGGAGTCCTATAAAACAGATTCTCCCGTTTGGGAAACGATTTTAGACTTGGATGCCCTATCCGACAGCGAGGGCGAGAATTGGGTCTGGCATGGCGCCAAT
>CALDQI010000570.1:0-3755 GCA_937911635.1 uncultured Pseudomonadota bacterium
AACAACGCAGAAAATGTCTGAAGGTGAGTTGCTACAGATCGAAAAGCTTGTTGCAGATGCTGTTTGGGTGTGAGTTTACTAGCGAATCGTGGTGTGGGAGGAGTGTGTATACCCGATACGGCTGCGCATACAAACGGTATGTTTTGTTCTCCTCTAACCCCAATAATTGGAGCAATTCCAGGACGTCGTTCTACAGGGATGAACTCCACCGGAAAGCACCAAGGGAACTTGGATGCAAAGGATTTGTGTCGGATGACAGAACCACGATTGTTCGATAATGTTGAATAGTTCAGCATGTCTAGACCATATAAATCAACTCTTATGGCTAAACTATCTAGATTGCAGTCAGTCTACAATCTTAAGTGGTCGATTCACTCAACAATTCGTGTAAAGCGGCACTTTGTCCCCACCAACATGTTGGATCTTGCCGCCAGGCTTCGGCCAACAGTTTGGAAGACGGTAACAGGTGTGCAAATCGATGCAATGGAAATCGGTTGTCGAGTTTAAGCAACGATTCGTTAACGGAAGGTTTCCATTGACCAACGATCATGTACAGTGACTGCAGTTTGTCACGTTCAATGAACCAGTGAACCACCTCTTCTGTTGAAGCCTCAAAAGGATCTGGTATATTTTTGCTCATGTTGTCTATTTGAAACTCAAATTCCACTTCGAGTAACCTTTGAAACATCGGAGGAACAGATAAGTTTTGTGGTGTATGACTTTCCAACAGTTGCTCAAGTGAGAGAGGATGATGAAGAATGCCCACATGTCTCAAGTCGTAGCCTTTACGAATGGCCTGATCCCTCAATGTCTGACCCAACTGTGGAAGGTATGGAGGAGGTGTGTCGATAGTGAACAGTACAGGTATTTGGCTTTCATGAAACAAAACGGTCGAACTGGTACACAAAATCTGGAGCAATGTATTGTTAATTGCGAGGCTTACAATATTGTCATGACCAAGTACACTGGGAAAGTTTGCTATTACGTAATCGGGTCCGACAGATGTTTCACTGGTAGTGAATTCTGTCCGTGCATCTGTTTGAATCCCATAAAAGAGAAAGGCATTGGTGAATTTTTTATATCGATATATCGATACATCGTATCCATCGAGTATCGAACAGGTGATTTCAATAAAATGATCTTCAAACAACGAAGATTCTTTCATGAAGACATCATCATGGATGTCCTTGGCAACCTCAATGGTTGATTGGACCGGTTGCTGAATAATCCCATCTAGTTGTGCGAGCCAATCGGTTGGGGCATCAAACTTTCCTGGTGCCGAGTTTTCATTGATAGAGTACGTGTGGATGGTGGAAATCTCGACTTCGTTATTCTCTAGAAATTGACTAAGGAGTTCATTTGGTGATGTCATAGGGTGCTCCAGATAATTACAGTGTGTCAGTTTAACACTTTATATAGTGTGAAAACGACCAGTCCCATCAGGATTGGACATTTTGGCAATACATAGATTCTAAGGAACCTTTTTTTCGCTTTTTGGTTCGGAACATTTCCAACTTAAATAGGTTATACTGACAGTGATGGACCAAGCCTGATGCTGTCGAGTCGACCATGAGATCTTTAATATTAAAGCTTTCGAGTTGAGTATGGCTATTCAGGTATTCGAAGAGTGCACGAATGGCAATCTCTGCCTCAATCTGTCTGTGTACGATTTCCGGATTGATAGTTTCGTCCTTAAGAGCCTCGTCAATACGTGTGGTTCTTTTTGTCGAAAGGTTATGATGTTCCACGTAATCAAGAATGTATGTTGTGGATACCGATTGTACAGAAGGAAGTTTGGCTTCCAAATGTTTCATCATGATAATTCTTTGGCGGTCAAACTTCTTATATGGACTACTATCCGTAATTTTATATGTGCCTTCGGCGAACTCTTGGAATCTCTGAGCGGCAGTTTGGAAGGCTTTTGCACCTTTTGTAGTCTTTGAGCGCACCAGTGTTGTCTCAGTATTGAACAAATGGATACGAATCATTTCCTTCAAGGCAGATAGCTGGAGTTCTTCCGTTTCTTCAACTTCTTCCATCAATGGGGCCGCTATCTTTTCATGCAGACGCTGAGTCGAATCCAAGACGAATTCATCCAAAGAGCGATGCTGATGGTATTCGCCCAAATCATCTGTATACCCAGCGGCTCTTTTTTCAGATCTCCACATGTCCTTCTGAATATTTTTCAACGCGGCATAGATGTACGCGTTTGGATTGGCGATGGGCTGAAAGGGGTGCTGTCGTCGATTCAACAATCGTGAGAATAGAGTGCTTGTCATCTCATCAGACTTCTGGGCATTAATAGTGCACGCTCGAGTTGAAATTTCTGCCCACAGGGTGGGTGAAGCCTGTCGAAAAGATTTATCTTCATATAGATGTTCAGAGTTGATGACGATATGAAGAGCTTGTTCTAAATTGTTTTTGTCCATAAAACAGTCCTTGTTCGGGTTTCAATTGTATTATAGACACTGTTTCTATCCTTGTCAACAATAATGTCTTAAAAAATGTACAAAAATTATCAGCCTTGTGCAATTGTGGATATTTTCAGTCCCTGTGCTACAATATAAGGTGACGTATCTATACAATCCTACCCCTATTTATGGTGGAGTCTGTTTTATGAGACATAGTTTATTAATTGGAACTGCACTTTTGAGTACAGCCTGTAGACAAACGGATAGCAAGCAAGAGCAAAGTCAAGAGATTAGTGTACTCACTTTGTCACCACCTAGCGGCGGACAAGGTACCTCGATGATCGTTCGTTTTGATGGTTCTGCTTCTGCGTTTACGTACAACGACACATCGTCAGTGGATTTTGGTTCTGGGATATCTGTGTTGCAACTTAATATTGAAGACGGTTGGAATGCGACTGCTGATATTCAGATTGAGCCCGAAGCTGATGTGGGGGCCAGAGATGTAACGGTGTCAACAGGTAAGGGCACGTATCTATTGGAGCAGTCCTTTTCGGTTGTATCAGACTCCTTGATCATCGAACCGAATTCTGCAAAGATGGGTGAAGTTGTTGAGATTGGCATATTGGGTACAAATACCGATTGGCAATCAGGAGTGTCCTGGCCATTTTTTGGCGATGGTATTGAAGTTCTAGAGTTTGACGTATTGTCTCCGACTCTCGCAGAGGCCGTGATTTCAGTTTCGACAGATGCCGCTGCAGGTTGGCATGACGTTAGAGTCGACTCTGGTGAAGACAGTACGGTGTTGTACGATGGGTTTCAAGTTGACAGAGTAGGTTTGGTTGCGAGTTTTGAGCCTGGAGAAGCGACTCAAGGTGAGACAGTTGAGTTTACAGTTCGCGCTAGGGGGACTGATTTTCTTTCTTCAACTCCAGAGATCACCTTCTTTGATCGTTTTGGCGACAATCCCGATATCCTCGTAGAAGAGATCACAGTATTGGATGCCCAAAACCTGTACGGCCGAATGACGCTGTCGAATGCTGCAGCCTTAGGTCAACGCGATGTTCAGATTGAATCTGCTGACGATTCGGTACGCATTACAGATGCATTTGAAGTTGTTGGTGGCAATTGGGACGTCTCGGAGGTCGCTATTTCCTTAGACTTTTATGTTTCTAGAAGCATTGATCCAATTAGCTGCGAATTATCTGAAAGTGTTGTTGCTCAAGCCATCTTCTTTATTCCACTGAACCCTCCTTGCGGCGGCGGCGGCAGTGGTAGTCCACCGAGTGGACCACAGCCTTATGACAACAATGGCGTGTTCCCAGATCCAGATGGTGGTGGAGGTGG
>CALDQI010000571.1:0-5207 GCA_937911635.1 uncultured Pseudomonadota bacterium
ACACCCATCAGACAAATCTTGTTGGGTTCGGCACATGTTTCGGAATCTGGACAGTGATTTTTTTGTGTCGATATAAACAGTTCCAATCCGGCGCGTCTAGCAAAGAGTCGTTTGCCGTTGGTCAAAATGTAATTGATCTTTGGAGCATCTGGCTCGCCCATTTCTTTCACCCATTCAAAAATTTGATTGAGGGCTTCGTGTTGAGCTTCAACAGCCGTTTGAATCGGTCCATCACACTTCCCATCAGGGGAGCACCCTCGTCGGACCATTGCCGACAGCAGAAAGTAAAAGATGGTCTCCGAATCTGTATTGCCAAACAGCACTCGTTGATAGACGGGCAAAATCTTCGCTTGCATGCGTTCTTTAATCTTATCAAAGCCAAATATGGTGCCATTGTGGGCAAAAATCCACGAACCATACCTGAATGGATGGGAATTAATGGGATCAATTGATCCGACGGTTGCTTTACGTATGTGCACCAATAGAGTGTTGGATCGCAACCCTTCACTAAATCGACGAAAGGAGTCGTCCTGAGCTGCGCCTTTGGATGTTCTGAACAAATATGGGTCGTCGTCAATGAAATACCCAATCCCCCAACCGTCAGAATGGTACGACGCTTGATTTGCCATCGCATTTTCAGCGACAACTAAGGAACGGTGCGCTCTACTCTCTACATTGGATCGAAATCCAAACAATCGACACATGATATTGCTCTCCTGATACACCCTATAATAATCAAAATAATTATTGTCGAGAATCTATTTATTGAGATCATGCGCACTCGAGTGCTTAGTTTGTCGAAGGGAATGAAAACAAGATATAGGAGATTCATGTTGAATCTTGGTCTGTGGGAAATGTTGATGGTAGCTGGAGTAGCACTTGTCTTTGTTGGACCAGAGCGCTTACCAGAAATGCTTCGTTTTTTGGGCCGTAGCTACGGAAAGCTTCGGGCGATGACCTATGATATCCGCCGCGAATTTACAATTGAGGTCGACAAAGCCGTCGCTGAAGAACGCTCCAGAGTCATGCAAGAACGACGGGAAGAGATGCGTCGCAGGATTGAAGAAGAGCGAAAAAGAAAGGCTGAAGCGGCTGGTGAGACGTTTGAAGAGGAACCTGAATATGTGCCTTTCGATATGGAGCCTCAACAAAAAGTGCCTGAAACACCCAGTGAGTCAGCGACTAGCAACACGGATGTGGATCCGACATGACGGCTTCCAAAACCCCAAACGATCGTGATCTTCCGATCCTTGAACACCTCGTCGAACTCCGGAATCGAGTCGTTTGGAGTGCTCTTGCGACCCTCATCGCTGTCGCTGTATGTTTTGCCTATGTGGGCCCCATTTGGGATTTTCTGGTGGCCCCACTCAACCAGGCTCTCGAAGCAACAGGAAAAGGCTCTCTAGCGACACATGATATCTTTGAAGGGATCATCACTCAACTAAAAGTCAGTATCTTAGCCGGTGTACTGTGCGCGTCTCCGGTGATCTTCTATCAAATGTGGAAGTTTATCTTTCCGGCTCTAACCGAACAGGAAGCCACTTTGGTACTTCCAGTATCCTTTGCATCAACGGTCCTTTTTGCTGGTGGGGTCACCTTTGGCTATTCGGTTATCTTTCAATACCTGTTTCCATTTGCGCTTGAAGTCACTGCTGACAATGTAGAAGCCGTCCTGTCGATAAACTCGTACTTGGGGACCTCAACAAAGCTGCTGTTGGCATTTGGAATTTCTTTCCAACTCCCGGTGATCGTCTTTATGCTGGCGAAACTTGGCATGATTCATCATCGAGACATGATGAAGTTCTTCCGATATGCCGTTGTGATCATCTTGATTTTGTCCGCACTGCTCACTCCGCCTGACCCACTATCTCAAATGTTGATGGCGATTCCACTAATTGGTCTGTATGGTGTGAGTATTATCGTAGCGTTAATATTCAGTACCAAAGAATTGGATGTTGCTGAAACATCAGAGCCTTAATTACCGATCCAACCGTCAAGCAATTAACGACGGATGGAAAGGGTAGGACTGCTATACTCGACATCTTTTGAGTCTGAAATCGGATTTTTTCGAAGATCCAGTTCTTCTAGACTGATTGGCAATATTTCCTCTGACGGCATTTCTGTCAACTGATTGCTTTTGAGGAGTAAATTACGGAGACGAGATAGCTTGTACAAGGCTGGCGGAATGATGGCAATGTCGTTGTGTCGTAGATCCAATCGCCACAATGAAGGCAACTCAAATACCTGCTCGGGTATTTCAGTAAGAGACTGGTATTGCAAGTCGAGAACTTCTAGATGCACAAACTCACCAAACGAATCCTTCCAACGTTCACATTGTGCAATATCGATGGCCAACGTTCTTGCGGAGACAGGAGGCTGCTCAATGTCTAGACCTTTGATATCAAGATACCTCAACGGTTGTGACAATAAGACCTCTGGTAATTCCTTTACCATACTGTTCGAGAGATTCAATCGAATCAATGATCGCAATACAGCTATATTCTCTGGGATGATTGACAACCCAGTATTGGAAAAGTCCAATATCCGGATCCTTTCGGCAGGCATTGTACCCTCTTCCACACAGTCGCACACAAACTGCAGCATGTCATTGATGATAGATGGATGGTGCCAATTCATTCCTTTCAGATATTGAACTTCAATATTGGTCTCATGCAGTTCCATATCCGTACACTTCGTCCAGATTTCAGGTGCCAAAGATGCAATCGGGGAATTGGTGACATCAATATGTGCAATCGGGAACGCTGCCAACCATGCTGGCAAAGAAGTGATGTGTGTCGACACCAAAGACAATCCCTCCAAATTGGGCCACTCTTTGATCACTTCTGGAATTTCAGTAATGGTCGAGTGGTCGAGAGACAGCTGTCGTATCTGGGAAATATCCAGCATTCCCTGCTCATGCTGTACAAGAGCCACCTTTAAGATGTGAGGCACAACATTGCTCTCAACTCTGGCAGGACGTCCCCCGACTAAACGGCGCCATGTTCTATCGTCGTGATCATATTCCAATCTTGCCAACGTGTGAGATTGATTGCTCAAGTGCAATACGTTCGGTGCCACATGCGGTTTAAATTTGATATCGATATAAGCCGTCAATCCAGTCTCTAGTGCGCTCAATTGCTTCTCGTCTTCATCATCCCCAAAGAAGACCTGCCAGATATCCACGACTCCGTCTTTAAATTTATCCAGCATCCCAACCAAATCACCTCTCTTTCGTTTGATGCCTTTTTTGTATTGATTGCTAAGTTGCAACCACTCCAACGCACCATTCTCCTTGTGTGTGTCAACGTATGCTTCATCGACAGCAGAAGCATCGTCGATGGATGGCCATAGGTTTGCGCCCACTAATTTTTCACAGGCAGAATCCGACAAAACATTCAACCACACATCGATACGTTCAAGCGACCCCTTGAAAATATTGCGAGGCAATCTGGAAATTTCATTGTTGGAGACATCCAAGGTTCTGAGATTTGGCAATTGATACAATTCAGAGGGGATGCGCTGAACTAAGCACGATTGTAACGATACCTCTTCGAGTTTTGTAAGTCTGGTAAACCCAGTGTGACCTTCCAACGCACGATGAACCACATGAAACAATTCTAGATTTGGAAACACTGCCGCCACAGACTGAATATCGAGTGTTTTTCCACCCGACAACTTCCGGGTGACCACCTGAGAATAGCAGCAGTCTTTCAAAATCTCCACATCAAAAAGACACAACGAAATAGACCGAAGCCTCGGCAAATCAAATACCCACCCCCAAGAAACCGGTTCTGGTTCTTGAACCGGTACAGCTGAACTGACCGGAATACTGCCTGAAGTGCTAACGGAACGGATTATCGATGGTCCTGAAATTGGTGCCGGATTCCATGTCATCATTGGATTTGTAATTGTGAAACGATCTTGCTGATCACGCAGCTCTTGTGCGCGAGAGAGACTATCTGTCATCCATTGTCTTTCAATCTTTTGCACAAAACCAAAATCCAGTGTCCGTAATCCTCTCAACGATTGAAAACTCTCTTTGTACAGCGCATAAGTTTGATCAGAAAATTCAACGGTCTCCAGCGCACACTTCAGGGTTTCCACTTGCTGCTCATGGATGGGTGAAAACGTAATTTTCTGTATCGGATTCCGTGACAGTTCTAGATGTCGCAACGAAGAAAACCCAAGAGAGAAATCCACATGACTCAAATCGTTATTGCTCAGCACCAAATGATCAACACTCCACTGTTCCAGTCCTAATGGTATATGCGTCAGATGGTTATTGGAGAGGTCTAAAAATTCGAGATGTAGACTCAACGCCTCCGGTGGAAATTCTGCACCTTGCCTCAACAATCCGGCGACGCTCACCCGGCGAACGTTCACAGCCCAACCCACTTCAAAATCAACCAGTCGAGCCAAGATCCACCAAGAAATGTACATCGCATGCGAAAACTGCCCCCCAGCCCAGCAGTACAGCTTCTGGAAGTCATCTACAGGTTGGGTTCTTGGCATACCGAATGCGTCAATCAATTCCTCTTCAGATGACACCAATACAACCAGCAACTCCAAAGCCTGTTTGATGTAACTCAAATCATGATGTCGCAATAATGTAATAATTTTCTGGTTCACGTCTCACCTCCAAGCTGTCTTGCACAGCCCGATATCTAGAATGTGGGAATGTCAAATTGTCGGGCTGTAAACTGAGGACGCACAGTATCATGAAAACATTGTACCCAGATGTCCCTGTACTGAACACCATCAATCAAACCAAACTGTTTTTCGGTATCAGACAATAGAGGGTCATGTTCCCCACTCGAGAAAGCCCTGTATATCTCACCAGTCCAACGAGCAAGGTTGTCTTGAATGTAGACGAATGCACTGGTGTATGTCTGATCCAGACCGCAATGACCAAGTAATCGTCGGTTGTTTGACGCATCCTGCAAGAGAATCTCATCCAGAACCTTCCACGCAAACGACCGGTGCACCTTTTCATCTCGAACAATACCTTGCAGAACCTGAACGGCACTTGGATCGGTTGCATTCGCCAACATTGCACCAAAAATAGGCACTGCGGAAGTCTCACCCACGACAAATGAACTGACAATAATATGCAGTGGATCCATGAGTCTAGGCAGTTCTGATCTCAGGTACACTTGTTCTGGGGCAATGGGAACCTCAACCCCCCAGTGCTGTAAACTTTCCAGACA
>CALDQI010000572.1:0-11909 GCA_937911635.1 uncultured Pseudomonadota bacterium
GTGAAGTCGGTCCTTGCAATCTCAGTTCGATCACCACCACAAAATATACATCGATCGTGGCTTGCGTTTTCAAAAACTGATTTATGATTTTCTCGTCCTGTTCCTCTATACCAAGCCATAAAATTTTTTGTAAAATATTTTTTCTTTCATAAAAATTTTTATAATATTTTTTTTAGGTTAGGTACTTAAAACTTTATTTTATTCCCAAAAAGTTTTGGGTCCCTTTAAGTGTCTGTTTGTTAGTAAAGTATGACATATAATCTAAAGGTTAATCTATTTAAGGGATATCGATTAATCGAACATAAACGAATTCTTAGACTCGTTCAGGACCCCTCTCGACTAGTGAGTCATGGCGAACTGAGGCGAGCAACAGCGAGCCTCCTAGAGCTTATTCTTGCAAAAAGTCAGAGGTTAAAATCCGCATAAAGACTCAACTATTTAAAAACAAATTGCATTTATAAATTGAATAAGTGATGATTGTTATTGTTGGTTTATTTAACTTTTATTTTTTAAAGTGAAGTCAGTTTGAAGTCAGTTTTAATTCTTTAAGTTGACGTGACTCTATAAGTTAGTAGTATCAACAGTATTGAAAGGAATATTTAGAATACTTTTTGACTTCGGATCAGGAGGTTCTGGGTTCGACTCCTAGCAGGCGCGCCACTTAAAGTCTAGAGTCTTCTACGTTTTCCTATCATTAGAAAGAAAAATGATGATTAGAACAGAACGGAACATTGACCATACAAAGGAAGAAAGTAGAGATCTGTGTAGTGTTTTTGTAGTGACTCAAATTAATCTACCTGACGCGTTCGGTAGATGTTCTCAAATTGTTATTTTTCTTTTTGAACTTAAATTGAAAAACAGACAAGGAGAAAAATGGGACAGAAAT
The DNA here is from genome assembly GCA_937911635.1 of uncultured Pseudomonadota bacterium. GTDB lineage: Bacteria > Myxococcota_A > UBA796 > UBA796 > UBA796 > CAJWHX01. Next base: position 887 of record CALDQI010000572.1, read on the forward strand.
CAAAAGCTAAAAAATTAACAGACGCAATATGTCGGGACCTACCAAGGCTAGACAAAAAATATTATAAACCTGGTGACTACCCTGGATTGCAGTTTTGGGTTAGAACATCTGGAACTAAAACTTGGTATTATCAATATCGAACCAAACATAAAAAATTTCCACAAAGAAAAAAGATTGGAAACTACCCTGTCGTTGGAGTTGTTGAAGCAATCAAAAGAGCCAAAGATTTATCAACAAAAATTTATAATGGTGAAGATCCAAAAGAAGCAGAAAAAATTGATATATTAAATTTGCAATTAGGTGAAGCGATAAGAAATTATTACAGAGAGGAATTAACAACTGTAAATCAATATTCACTTAAAACTATTGAAGCAATAAAGGGTGTGTTTGGTCCCTGGATTTTAAGAAATACTTACAATAAAGATATCCTGGACCGTGTCGCTAAAGTCGAGGATATACAATATAAAAAACTGTCTTCAATAACTCCGAAGATGTTTAAAAACCTTTACAATGTTGTTGGTTCAAGATCCCCGATTAATGCTAATAGACTCCAGGAATATTTAAGAAAATTTTGGAATGATTTTGTTAAAGCAACAAACAATCCATTTGTATTGAAGAAGAAATATAAAAATACAGAAAATGTTTATCTAGATTATTTAGACACAGTAGAGCTTCCAAGAGTGATGAAAGTATTGGTCCAAATTGATTATAGAACAGGAAGATTAAATTATAATTACTATAAGGAAAAATCCTTGAAGCCCGTTTCTTGTTTATTGTTGGCATTGTTATTAACTACCGGAAGAAGATTAAAGGAAGCGGGATCTTTGACCTGGGCACAATTTAAACAAGGTGAAAGTCCTAGATTGGAATTAAAGAAAACAAAAACATCTAGAAAGAATAATAAACTTATTTTTAAATTAGGTGATGAGGCAGTTAATATTTTAAATTTAATTGCTAAAGATAGATTAAATAATCCAGAGTCTTCTTTTTATTTTACTATTGGCGATCCCCGAAACAATTATATTTTTCCATCTAAAGCATACGGAAGAAAAAATAAAAGTGGTAAAACTGAATGTCTATTTGTTCAGGATCCAGGAGCCACTTGGGATAGTGCTTTGTTGATGGCGGGTGTTCAAAGACATATGAAGATCCACTCTACAAGACACACTTTCGCAACAAATTTTTATAGAGTCACAAAAGATATTAAAGGTCTTGCGGAAGCTTTAGGAACAACAGAAGCGCAGGCTTCTCGATACGCAAAATTAGATGTTCCTGTCGAGGAGGGGATTAATAAAATCAAATTTTTTGGTGAAGAAAAACCAATATTAAAAAATATAATTTAAGGACTAGTTTTGTTTCATTGTTCCTGGTCCTTGCTTCTAGTATAAGGGTTAATATGGGCAAAGAAAAATGGGCAACACTAATAAAATATTTAGACTCAACAAACGCTAAACCTGAAAGCGTTTTAAATTTAGTTAAACAATCTTTTGGCGTAAAGAATAAACCCAAGACAGATGACTATAATCAAATGCGTCGAGCCTGGACCTTGTTTGTAGTCCACGGAATTTATAATAAATCAGGTGTTCCAGAAAAAGAAAAAAAGACTGTAAAAATTTCCAATCAAATATCTTATTTCGTTGAGTCAAAAGCCTTTCAAATGACTTATGATTTAATGCACCCTGTAACGATCTATAATGAAAAACTTAAAAAGAAAGAATGGAATACTGCAGAAGAAAGTCTTTATAAAAAGAAATCCCAAGACTCCCACGTTAGAGCCTGCAGAAAATTATGGGATAGTGCTAAAGGAAAACTTTTAAGAAAAGAATTAAAAAACAAAAAAGGTAAGATCCCAATTTATTATAAGCACCAACTGAACGCTATTTTTGAAATTTAATATCTACTGAACCCGATCAGTAGCCCGCCCCCATATTGTTTAATCGATTTAATCTCATAGATACAATCTATGAAAACAAAAATATTAAACGAAAAAATTAAATCTTTCGGAGTTGAAAAAGAAATGCCTGGACGTGGTGATCTTTCCGAGAAAGAAAAATTAAAACAACTCGCGTCCGAAAGCGCTGCCGAAGAAAAAGAATTATCCGACTTCCTTGATATGAAATATCAAATGGCCCTGGAGAAGTATTTAGAAAACAATCCAGGTAAAGACGAAGAAGATTTCCAAAATTCTATTAGAAGAATAAAGCTCGAGTCAGGCGGAAAAGTGGTCGACTTTGCCAAGTATAGAAAAAGCAAAGATCCTAAAGTTAAACAGTTGGATCTTGCTTCAATGTTCACACCCGACAAAACTTTAAGCTCTTTAAGTGACAAAGAACGTGACGCAGTGAACACCCTTTTAAAATTAACGTTTGGGAAAAAAGACTAATGAAAATTGGAGAATACAAACAGATGATGAAATATATCACGCGCCCTGGAACACCTGAACAAAACAAAAAAGCTGATGAAAATAATAAAAAATATTTAGCTGATCGAAAAGCAAAAACTGTAAAAGAATATGGATTAGAAAATCACGTAGTCGATACACTAAATAAATATGAAGATGGTCCCAATATTCCACAACCTAAAAAAATAGAAACTAAACCAACCAATAAAGATGGTGGTCCAGATATTTTAAGAAATATTTTAATTGAGGAAATGAAAACAAGAGATCTTGATAGTGATGAAATTAGATACTTGATGGACACAAAAGATAGATCTTCATTAAATTCTCAAAAATTTTCAAACACAGAGCAACGTATATTAGCAAAAGAGAATAAACCTAATACCAAGGCCACACCAAAACAAGCAACACCAGAACAATATGGAAAGTTGGCTGAAAGATTAGAACGTCAAAGACAGATGACAGGAACAAAATCAAAACCATTAAAACCATTTATTAAAAAACCAAAACAATTAGAGCTTCCTTTAGATCTTCCAAAAATAGATCCTAATTTAATTGAATCAATGTCCAGGGTCCCTGATCCAGAAACCGCAAGACTTGAAAAAAGATTCAATGAAATTCTTCAACAGAAAAAAGATGAAGATTTAAGAATTGCAACAAGTGGTTTAGCAGCCCTTATTGGAGATAAGAAAAATGACTAGACGATTGACGATGGACGATGTTTGGGGATTGGCGAAATCATCATTGTCAGCTTGCAAAGAACATAATGAAACAACTAATAAAATGGCAACTATGAATTCCGAGTTATGGAATGAAATAGGATTTAAACAAAGTAAAATTAAAGAGCTTCAAGAAACAATCCAAGACAAAGATTTTGAAATAGATGATTTGAATAAGGCTCATACAGATCAGTTATGGGACCTATCTAAATTAGAAGAAAAAAATTTAAAACTCCAAAAAGAAAATGAAGAATTGAGAGAGTTTGCGGGAGGAGTTGTTCAAGTCGAAAAGAAAATCAAACAACGTACAAAACAAGAAAGCGTGGACAATTAATTATGAGTAATAAAAAATTCGTAAGACCAAAAGATATAGAAGATCTTTTTTCAATAAAAGTTTCAACTTTATCAAAACAACGTCAGGGAAAATACGGCCTGCCTTATACCGTTGTTGGACGACCGAAGAATAAAAATAGAGGCGGTGTAATCTTATATAATGTTGATGAAGTCAACGACTACTTAAACAAGAAAGGTCGATCCACATTGTATTAACAATCTTTAATAGACAAGGAGAATAAAGTTATGGCTAAATTTAATAAAGAACTAGCGAAGAAAGTATCACTAGAAACAACAAACGTAAGTGATGGACCGTCAGATAGTCAGGGAATAGAAATTAAATCACCTGGCAAAATGCATTGGTTCACAATCAAAGGTATTACATACGAAGATCTAACCGAGGTTCAGACAGTTTCATTACACGATCCCGATGGTGAAATTCTAGACTATGTTGTCCAGGTAGAAGACAAAGGTTTAAGAGAAAAAATCTTTAATAAAGCTGATGATACCAACAACACTAAACTAATTTTAAGATGTGTTAATTGGTTTGGGACAGAGTTTTTGTGGCTTCCATCAATAAACCATTCCAAGGTTCAGTTGAAGATGGGTCCTTGTCTAGTTTAAATAGTTCTATGAACTCTATCAGTTCATCAACTTCCTCTAAACCTTTGCCATCTAGTACGGTGTACTCTAGAGAGCCACCACTTGTGGGAGTATTGACTTTACCCTGCGTACTAATGTATGACAGGGTTTCAAAAGGAATCTGATTGGTCTGCTCAGTTTCTGCTGGTCGTAACATAAACGTGAGAGGGATCTGATAGGATTGATTTCCTTGGATAACGCCGAAGTGATTGTCACTTTGATTGATGGTGTGAACCCAATTTGGTACCGCAGAAGGACGTTTCGAAAGTGTAGGACCCGTAGCCTTATACTGTAGAGTGTTGTAGACAATAAAATGTTCAATCTTAAGCGTTCTGTATCGCTCAAAGATCTCTTTTGCCATTTTTGATATTGGATTCCAGTATACAGTTGGATTGTTTCCGCCACTGATGTCACCATGTGCGAGTTTGTTTCTCTTTTGTGTGATCGTCTTTAAAGCTGCCATGTCCTTTTCGAGGAACTTGGCATGTACGCCCCACTGTTTACGGACGGGGTCGCTTAGTTGCTTAGCTAGATGTGCAAATCCGTTGTTCCAAGAGCCCATACTGGGACGGGTGATCATTTCAGGTATGAGGCCAAGTGATGTGTCTGGTAGATTTCCTTGGACACTTTGAAGTAAGGTCAACATTTCAGAAAAACGCCACCGTATGAAACATTCCACTGCATCACATAAAAAGAGAACTTTGACCAACACATTGTCCTGTGCATTTACGTCCTTTAGAAGATGTGCCACTGGGTAAGGCAAGTCTTTGTTAGAGATAGTTTGTGTACTGGTGGCGGTGAGATTGAAATTTGCCAAGATGGTTGACAACTCTTCGTTATCAAAAGATTTTTGATACTGAATCAGGTCTTTTAGCATTTTGATGTCTGCCGCAAGGTTGCCTTGTCCTTTGTTACGATTTAGGATTCGCTCCAAGATATCTTCTAGAAATACTTCTTTCTTCATCGGTAACCCTCAATGATATTTGTCATTATTTGAGATAGAGTATAACGTTATCGATTCATTTATTATGACAAAAACTGTCCTAGAACTTCCTTGTTTTTCACAATGAGATATAACTGTAGCAATCGGGACGAAATAGAAGACAATGACAACAGTACAAGATTTCGCAGAACAACTTTTGTGTGGTCACACTTTGATGGATAAGTTGACCAGACCGATGACCTTGGATTATCAGTCCCATACTCGGGAGATGGTACTACCAAATCTACCCAGTAGACCAGAACATCTTCAGTTTTCCACAGAACGTCTCCCATTTCCGAGGCATTTTGCAGACGAACGAGCCCGTGCACAAGCGCTACACTTCTTTGCCAATCATGAACTTCTAGCGATTGAACTGATGGCGCTTTGTCTACTCAAGTTTCCGGATGCACCCATACCCTTTCAGAAGGGACTCGTGCACACCATCACCGAAGAGCAGGAGCACCTAAGGCTCTACCTCGATCGTCTACAAGAACTCGGCGGTGAAGTGGGTGAGGTGCCAGTGAACGGTTTCTTTTGGGATTGTCTTTCTGGAATGACGGACCCGATGGATTTTGTAGTCGGGATGAGCATGACCTTTGAGCAGGCCAATCTTGATCACTGCATTCATTACGGGAAACTGTTAAGCGCGGTTGGGGATACCCGCACTGTTCAAATTTTAGACCAAGTATATAAAGATGAGATCCGTCATCTTCGTCACGGTTTACGTTGGTTTCGGAAGTGGAAAGCCCCGACTGAAGCAGATTTCTTCGTGCATGAGAAGTCTCTGGATTTACCGATGAGTGTGATGCGAGCCAAGGGGCTTACGTTTGATAGGCAGGGTAGAGAACAAGCTGGATTTTCAACAGATTACATCAATCAGTTGGAAGTGTATTCGCTCTCAAAAGGACGTCCTTCCAATGTGTATGCTTTTACACCCAATGTGGAGCTGGACCACGCCAATCAACAGCCAAAGAAGATTGCCTTGTTGATGGAACGCGCACTGGCTCCCTTAATGATGGTGCTCTGTAAAAAAGATGACATTGTGCTCAGTGAGTCACTTCCAGCGGGTCAACTGTTGGCCCTAAAAGAAGTCAACTATCCATTGCCGCAGCAGGTAGAGACTTGGGAAGCGTTGTCTGATCGGTTTTTGGGAGAGATTCGAACATGGGGGACATCTCAGAAAATTGCAGAACGTTTTGGGACAGAATGGAAGTCAGACTGGAAAGCCATCTTTGGGAAGTCGTGGGGAGCGTCATGTTTGCAGACACTGCTCACTCAGTATCCAGCAGAGTATTGGACAGACGCGGTCACTGTTGGTCGTGTGTGTAGAGATTGGGGTGAAGTAGAGAGTGCCCTCGAGAATTTTCGCAAGGCTGGATATGAGCGATTCATTGCAAAAACAAACTTCTCGACCGCGGGTAGGGGAGCGAAGCGTTTTGATGAACTCAGTGAAGTTCAAGGGTGGATGGAGCGTGCCCTCCGACATCAACATGTGGTCGTCGAACCCTGTTTTGAAAGAGTCATCGATTTCTCAATACAGCTGGATGTCCAGACAAATCGGACCAAGGTTCTTGCCATTGGGAGATTTGAAACCGACAACCAAGGTCAGTACTTGGGTCATCATTTGGGCGCGATGCACAGTGGACTGGATAAAGACTTGCTTCGGTTTATTCATGGGGACGGCAAAGACTCACAGCGTATGCGCCGACTGGGTAACCAGGTGGCTGATGTTGTCGGCAAGGCTCTGCAATCTGTTGGATATACCGGTCCTGCAGGCATAGACGCAATGATCGTGCGAACCTCAAACGGGTACAAGATTCGTCCGATTGTTGAAGTCAATCCTCGATACACGATGGGACGAATTGCCCATGAACTCTCGAAATATGTCCATCCAAAGTCCAAGGGCTGGTTTGGGATTCTGCCTACGAAGGTGTTCTCTACAGAGTATGAAGAACCGACGATGACAGTGGACGGTTCAAAGTGGCGAGAAGGTGTGCAGGCGCTAACGGACGTCAGTTATCCCGTTGTGGGATTTGTTCAGGTGAGCAATCACCGATAGTCTGGCCTACGAAGAATATTCATCTCCATATAGTTTCTTTGATAGTATAAATGCCATAGAATCAAAAATGGAGAATGTATGATGGATGGCATGGAAAATCTAAAGAAGATTCGGTCTTTGTTGCAGCATAACGATTTGGCCTTTGTACAACAGGGGCTTGTTTTGTTTGAAGGACTTGGCTCGACGAGTATTGATAATTTATTGGAGAGATGGGCTGTAATATCAGAGAGTGAATCTACAATTGTGTATGACTCTTCCTTTACTTTCACACAGTTGTATGAACACTGTTATTTTGTTCCGCAATCAAGCCGACGTGGTGGTCATCGGAATATTGTGCTCCGTGGTTTGTTGGATTTACTTGCACAGTATTCAGAGTTCTGGCTCTACCAAGGACTGACATACACAGAATTGTGTACGCGGTTGCAAACGATAGAATCTTCGCAAAAGGATACCGATGTTGACATAGAAAGTCCCGCATACACAGAAAAGCTCTTACAACGTCAATTTGGAGGGGGGTATTGGAGATGGGTTCTAGAGCAGTTGGTACGTCATTCTGAGTTTGCGTTGGGGTACCATCATGTTTTCCTGCGTAAACGAAGTCCCTCCGATGTGTTGGAAGGATTTACTTGTGAGTCTGATCCGGATGAAGTTTCGCATGCTTTACAATCCAAGGGCTATCTTGCGATGGATCTATCTCAAAGTCCAGTTAGTGAATTTCCATCTGAATTAAAATGGGAGAAGGTGGAGTATTTAGACATATCCAATACGCTGATTGATACATTGCCATTTTCTATAGGAGAAGCCGCGTCTCTAAAAGTCTTGAAGTGGGATTTTGTTGAGTACCTTTATAATTATGCAGTGCATGCGAACAATCAGTTTGGTGATCACTTCAATAGGATGTGTGCAACGATTCAACTGGATGGTATTCAGCAGCTGACGTCATTAGAAATGTTTTCCGTGTCTAATCAATGGATCGAATCGGTACCAGAGTGGATAGGAGACCTCACTTCTTTACAAATACTCAACTTGTCGCACAATCGTATTCAAGAACTGCCATCGACCCTGTCTCAGTTACACAATCTAAAAGTGATACAGATACAAGGAAACCCCATCAAAGACCTCGCTGTACTTGAAGACCTAGAGCGATTGCACACCATTGTGATAGACAATCTTGATCTTGCTGAGAAGTATCCTTCGTTGCAGTCAAAGATGTTGCTGAGACAAGGACAATTATCACAAGAGGCGATTCTCCGATTGGCTTCACCAGATTTAAGTGGTATCGAGCGCTTTGAACTGGTCTATCATGAGGGCTGGATAGAAGATGCAAGCATGTTGTTGCAACAGATTCGATCTATCGGTGCGGTTTGGACAGTCTCTTCAGCTCATATCACGATGATCGATATCCCATCGATGGTGGAGCATTTGATTGTAAATTCAGAGTGCACATATTACACCGTCCGATTAGAAGACCTACTACCTTTGTATTCTAGGGAATACTTAGAGGACAATGCGTTGTTCCAACGTAGCAAACCAACGTTTCGGTCCACTTCTCTCAAGAAACTTGAACTGATGGAATTGACGTGGATAGAGATTAAAATCGAGTGTCCTGCTTTGGAGGAATTGAGACTCGTAAAAATATCGGCCCACACAGTTACCGTAGAATCAGCGATTCAAAAGTTGTTCGTAGACGCACTATCTGTGGAGTATTTGAATATGCCGACGGAGAAATTGAATGAACTGCGTGTGGATAAATCACATGAATACGGTGTGTTAGAGGCGATTGATACAACTGATTCAGCAGAGATACAGACGTACTTTACAAACAAGAGAAAGAATACAATCGAGATTGTGGACGTGGGGTGGTTTTATCGAGAGGCGATTCGTGGAGATTATCCATTTGTTCATTACGCAACGGATTATTTCATGACTGGTGCAGAAGATGGTTGGGAAGGATTTCACGTAGACCGTGATATCTTTGTCATATCGAAAGGGTGGCTATTAGAGCAAGTGCAGAAGTATATTCAAACGGGAACTTGTGATGTCTACATGTCTGCAAGCCGAGGCTTTTCTGAATATGGCATCGAAATGGTGAAAACGACCCATCTAGGGTATGGGATTGATGTCATTCTATACAATTCAGGTGGTTCTGATGGCGGTCCGGAAGGTGTTGAAGTAGAAGTGTTGTACCATGACAATCTAGGTCAAATTGATGAGGGTGAACAGCTGATAGAGGATTGTTCCGAGATCGTATGGTCCACGTTGAAAGATATGCATGTCAAGACAATGAATACTGATGACGACAATCTACTTCGGTGCTTTACGCTTGATGAACTCAGACAGATCAAAGGTTGGTTGGATGCAAAGGCATCGACTTAATATCGACTATTTTACTATTGTCATACTAAAGGGTCCCAATTCAGTCGCCCAAAACTCGTTGACTGTACAGGTCTCCAAATCGATTTGGTACAACCCTGGATTGCTGTTGGAGGGAGCACTCCAGCCCCAGTGAGCACCAACCCAACCGGTGGTGGAATCTTCTATCAACAGATCGGTAATGTATTCGGACCAAGCATCGGAAGTGCTTTGGGTGCCGCTGTTCACATCGACACAGTGAAGGACATACTCGGTTTGAGAGGCGTTGAGACTGCTGTAGAAGAGTCGGTTGTCTTTGTATTCTACCGACGACATAGCACTATTGGCTGTCCACACTCGATTCCAATCTGTGCCGTTCCATGCTAAGACACCGGCTTCCAGACTGTCCGTCGCTTGTGTAACCATCGCCACACTGTCGTCCCATTCGACCAGTTCAACATTGCTGCCCATTTCCCAGTTGTTGATCACACGTTGAGAGGGACAGTCGATTTGCAAGGTGACCGACGTACCAGGTTCGAACCCATTGTTTCGATCCAGTCTTTGTAGTCCAACGTAGAGCTGGTCATCGACGACCACCATGCTGGAGGCTTCTGCGGTACCGTCTGCATCCGACCACTCTGATATATCGATGTCGTTGATCTGTTCAAGTGAGGTTTGATCGAGTATGGGGATTCGATTTTCGCCGTACAGAGAGACGAAGAGTTGGTCGTTACACACTGCAACATCATGCGGATTACTGGACCCAACATCGCTGGCCAAAGAGACTTCGGCAACGGGTACTTGCAGATTTTCAGGGTCATATTTTCTGAGGGTGTCGTACTGATAGCGATTCAGTTGCCACAGCCATCCACCGTCCATGATGATGACGGGGTCACCAGAGACACTGGCAATGTTCTCGGTGAGGGTTTGGCTGTCCAAATCAAATGTGGCAAGGGCACCGACAGAGTAATCCATCGCGACCATCGCCATGATGATTCCGTTGCTTCCCAGTTCAGTAGCTGGAGCTGTATCGGTTGTTTTGGTGTCTGTACAGGCGAGTAGGGTGAGAAAAGTCAGCATGGTTTACCTTGTGGATTGTGGTGATGGAGTCCATGTAACTGATAACGCCACCGAGCGTCCCATCAACGGGTACCCCAAGAAATCTTGTACAGCCTCGGGGTGCAACCCCAGTTCCGGATTTAGTGGATCGATTGGAGCATCGACAACGATGCGATTCCACAGATTTCGCCCAGTGAGTTCCAGCTGGCAGTTTGGTGGGGACCAGCGAAGGGTTGCATTGTGTATCAAAGACCCACTCACAGTAGAGGAACGGCGACACACCGTCGCGGTCGAAGATGCTGGAGTGTAGCCCGACAAAGTGCGCTGAGTTCACGCCGGTCAGGGGGAAGGGCTCATGAAAGTTCCTTCCACTATCAGACTGATGCTGCACATCCGGGGAGGATGAAGCTTGTACCGTCTGATTTACCCGGGCTGACTAATGCTCGACCATCCGCTATTCCCGCTTTCGATCCATTTTG
>CALDQI010000573.1:0-10940 GCA_937911635.1 uncultured Pseudomonadota bacterium
CCTTGATCGTCAATTCGTACGGACCAGTACCATCTGAGCCCACAACCAAAATGTACTGCTGACCACCTGTCAACTCCAGATCGAGATACGCGCCTTCTTCTTCATCAACCGATACACCACCCAGATTGAGCTTTCTATCCAAAGAAACAGCATTATCATCATCCACTTGATCTAGATCGAGCACCTCAGTACCAATCGGCACGAATCCACTCGGATCATTTCCTGCCAACGTGCACTGCATGACTTGCATCTGACCAATGAAGGTTGACGGAGTCGGTTCGTTGACATCAAGGACGCCATCTCTATCCCAATCTTCATCGCAGGTTGTGACATCTTCTTCCTGTGTTCCACACGGGTCAAACACATCTGTCGTCCCAGCTGTATCCTCGACTTCCAAGGAGAACATCTCGGACTCGTCATAGGATATGGATGACAGCAACACTTGAGAAGACAAATGCTCAAGCAGCATAAATGGATAGCCGAAACTCACCCCATCAGTACAGGCACCTGTCTGTGTACCGGCTACGGTTGGTACAGGAACATAGGACCGAGGCACCATCGCCATCCAAGGATCGGAAAGCCCTACAGTTCCGCCTATATCTTCATAACGATAGTCCAACCAAGCCACCACGCGAACTGTTGCACCATTCGTAAAGCTACTCAGATCCACTAGCCAACGATCTGTATCGTAAACTGTTAGGCTACTTTGTGAACCATCTGAATCTACAGTGACTGTAGCACCCTCAACAGAAATCTCCCCAATCCCATATACTGGAGTTCCGTCTGTCGGAAGCATCGGGAGAATGGTATTGTTGACATCCGTGGGTGAATACAGAACGTCTCTTGCAAAATTAACAGCCGGTGCATCTCCCCCTCTAATCACAGCCACCTTATAGGCAGAACTCGGAGAACGAACCTCAATTTGAGTCGCATCAAATGGAATATCTGTCATTCGAATGATTTGAGCACCATACCCTGGGGTGACATATCCATAAAAGTCTTGACCAAATACAGCTGTGGAAAAGTCACTGTGGGCTAAGCGCACACGACTGTCTTCATTTTCTACGGGGACGTCTGTACCACCAAACATATATACATTGTCTGAGCCAACATCAATCCCGAGCTGATAGCCATTTGCACCATACAAATCGCCACTTGTTGGACTCGTTGTGGGAGCCGTAATCGTACTGACAGGGGCATACGGAGGATAGGAAGCACCATCAACATCGAGGCCTCCATCTCCTTGGGTAGATTCAGCGCTCATGAGGGCTATCTGCCATTTCAGAACCAAATCCTCCATCCCTTCGCCAACTACGGCTTCAATATTCTCTGTTCCAACATCCGCAGACTGAACCAATCCAGACAATACGGAATCACCATAAGCGTCGACGAGCCATCGGAAAAACAAATACTGTCCACCAAACGGTGATGTACTGATCGCTCCACTATCCTCTGTATCTGTCAGAGAACTTAAATGTGGTGCATCCAAATAATTCCACGCCATGACATGATTGGAAGCCCCAAATCCTGTTAAGTCCGCTGCCAAAGCACTCAACCCCAAAGAAACCCAAGTGTCTTCTTCGTCACTCTCATTCAAAATGACGTGCTGGTTGTAGGAGATCAACTTATAAAATGCGCTGGCGATTTGAGCACTGAGGTTTACACTAGTGTAGTCTTCAATCGTAGTTCTAGCATAGGGGTTGTGATACCCGTATGGATCTGGAGCGAAAACGTAAATCACTTCTTGTTCATCTGAAACCGGATTTTGATCTGGATCAAAAGCCGCCAAGTCAACGGTTGGGTCCGTATAAGAACTAACGAACTGAATCTCTGAATCCTCATCCGTGTTTCGAGTCATCTGATTGAGCACCGGTGTAATGACTACAGAAACCATCCCATCCCCATTTTCATCGGACTCATCACCAAAATAAGCGCGCAGATTTGGAAAGGTGTTGTAGTCTACGATATCGGCAATCTGTTGAAGATCACAGTTGTCAAACCCATAGGCCTCAGTAGCCGCTGGGACGTCGATCGTTCCATCGCAATTTTGGTCCCAATCCACCGCAACGGCTTCATCCACCCAAATAGACACACTGGATCCGATGGCCCATAGAACTGCACCTGTTCGCTCATAAGAGGTTTCATCATCAATCGAATCACGAACCTTAAAGTCTTGTCGGGCTATTCCAATATGGGCGGTGGTGTACGTATTTGGTGGTGCAACTGGACCGGAGGTCGGAGTGACTTGAGTTTGGGATGACTGTCCGCCAGTTAAACTGTTCTTGCCTCTACGAATATTAGAACCCGTGTTCTCAGATGCATTTTGAGATTCATTCATATGAGGGGCTACCGGCAGAGACGCAACTTCCTCCGAACCCGAAGCCTCATCCCCATCCTCATCCGCAGCCGGATTGCCTTCTCCAGCACTCAAGTGGTACTCCAGTGCAAAACCAACTTCTTCCTCTTCTTCACTGGTATTGACAACGATGAGATAAAAATCTTGATCTGTGTTGCTATCGCCCGATGCATCGGTCAGATCAACCGTAGCAACCCCATCCGAAGACTCAACGATGACAACATCCCCTGGATCATCGAAGGTTTGTCCCTCTCCGCTAGGTTCCATGGCTCCGGTATCTTCACCAGTGTCCATACCGGTATCCGGATTTTCTGTATCATCCGTATCAGTGTCCTCTGTGTCTGTATCATCCGTATCAAAGATATCTGTATCTTCAGAGTCAGAATCCCCGTCGGTACCAGTATAAATTCCGAAACCATCCTTACCATCACCTGTACATCCAATGGACAAAGTGAGGGCCAATACTGCTGAGGTAGACAAGAAACTTTTGAATGTCATCGCATTCTCCATACAATTTAGGGATACAAACCGATGCTTGGATCTGTACAAGATGTTTGTATTTTAGCAAATTTCGTACCAAAACAACAGTCAAATGTCATGATTTCAGAAGATTACTGTAAATATCGACAAGGCTCTCGGCTTGAATTTGATGAGTGCAAGACTCTAAAATGCCTGAACGAGCCTGTTTTCCGAGGGTCAATCGGTGGTCATCATCACTCAATAGTTCAGTAAGTTTCTGGACCAAAGATGGGACATCTCCATTCGGAAATGAAATGGCCCCCGGTAAAGCAACAAAACTACCCTCGGACACCAATGTCACACATTCAAGTGCCAAATAATTCAACAACTTCATCGGAAAACCTGCGCACTGTATTCTTGGAATCACCGCCAAATCCGCATTTGCAATCACCCGCTGAACCTCTGTAAAGTCCGTCGTCTGAATTCTCAGTATCTGCCCCTGCTCTCTCTGCCATTGCTGAGTATCAGATGCAGACACCATCACCAGTCCAATCTCAGGAATACAATCCATCGCCTTCATCAAGATCTCCAAGTTCTGATACGCATCTGGATTTCCTGCGTACACAACCCACTGTCCACACTCCATTCCCTTGGGTTTATGTTGCCTCAGTGTTTCGATATCCAAAAACTCATCGGGAGAAATTCCAGGTACAATGGACAACACATTTTGACATCCTAATTGCCTCAGCCTCGAAATCGATTCTGGACGCAGCACCAAGGTCTGATCTGCCAGCCTCGGTATCGTTTTATCTAGAAACAGTCCAAATCGTGTCATCCACTTCTTCGTACGAACCCCTGTAAAATACGTTGAAAGTTCCTCCTCCATTGTATTGTGAGCAGAATATACAATTGGAACCCCTCTCAACTGTCTTGATAGGGCTTTACCAAGTGTAGCGACGATGGGGGCCTCATAATTGTGTACGTGAATAACGTCTGGGCGAATTCGGCGTAGTTTCAATACCATCCACGCATCCAACCACGGTTTGACAGCATCGGGCCCGGCGCGCATATTGCTATATCCAAACAAGGATGGTGTTCGATGAATGTGAATACCCAAGGATTCTTCAAACTCCGTAGCTCCAACTCCATGACCGTAACAGAGCAAGTGTACTTCGTGCCCCAGTCTGGCCAATCCAAGCAGTATACTCTTTACATAAACTTGAGAGCCTTGAGGACTGGGATAGGGAAAGGTTCCAATCTGCAACACTTTCATCTACAAATACCCCAACTGCTCAAGTCGTTTGTGAATTGCGTCATGTTCAACCGTACTGTTTTCACGATCACCCATAGATGCTGGAGATGCTGGAGAATACTCTACACGGAACTGACTCTTGGGAGTTCCTAGAACTTCCAGTACTCTACCCTCCATATAAGATGGTATGGGTTCTTCAAGTATGTAGAGTAACGTCGGTGCGATATCTGCCATATCGGCTTGCAATCGTTGAGTCTGAATGCCTTTTCCTGATAGTATGACAACCCCAAACTGACGATGGCTCCCATTCATTCCGAGCCCCTTACCGCCTTGATACTCTTCTGGTGTAAACCGTCTCCACGTCTGAGAATCTTCTGACCGAATGGACGGCAACAATGTATAGGTACACCCATCTCGAAGGTTCAACTCCAAAACCAACTCAGGTGACTTGTGCACCATCTTTCCACTGTATACATCCTCTCGATACAATACCGATTTTACAGGGTTGTGCCCATCGACAGTCCAGGAGAGTAAATCCTGCCTCAATTTATCGATAGTATTGTCCAAATCGTGCACGCCAATGTTGCCCATATTCAATCGAATGGTCGCAGCATAATTCATCTCATCGGACAACGCGATGGTTCTCTCAAAGTCGACAGTTCCAAAACGACTGGAGGTTTCAAGTTTGGATTTCAGTCCGGCTGGCAGTGCCCTAAACAATCCACCTTGCAACCTAGACGGAATCTGACTGAGTCCCACTCTACGTGACCAGTCCATCACCTTTCCCATACGGGTGTCTTTACCCTCTTTCAATGTCAACCAACCCTTCGAAATTAAAAACTGATTGAGGTAAAGCGCATAGTCACCGGCCCCACCAAAGCCATGATCACTGCAGATACACACCACATCCGCAGCTGCAGACTCAATTAAGGTCCCTACAGCCTCATCCAGTCGCTCATAGACATCTCGTATGGTGTTTCGAATATCCGCATCCACGGCATCATCATAGCGCGGGGAGGACGAATCAAAGAACCGCCAAAAATGGTGACTCGCTGTATCAGACTCACCGAACAGCAACATGAAACAATCCCAATCGTCAGACTCAAGAAGCCATTGCCCTATGGCCTCTTTGCGTTCCACTTCTTTCAACAGCAACTGTCTTGCATCATGAAGCCATTCATCATCAATGGAGGTCTCTTGAAAATCGGCAAAATTCAGACCGCCAAACCGAGATTGGAGCTCCGCATAAAGTTCTGGTGGGTGGCAAAAGGAACCGTCAATGCCTGTGGATACAGGACTGTCAAATCCAGACACCATAACTCCATTCACCGATGATGGTGGCCATGTTGTGGGAACCGCAATCGAAGCCACTCTCTTACCACACAAACTGAGCCATTCATGTATGGTCGGTACAGCACGATGAGTCGAATTTGTGAATTCCAATCGCCAGTCTTTGTCTGTCGAATCCCGATGAACAAAGTCAAAGATGCCATGCGTGCCAGGGTAACACCCCGTCAGCATACTTGACCATGATGGGAGAGTCATCGGTGGAGTAGTAGAATTAAGTGGACCAGAGGCGCCAGTATCGATCAGACGAGTGAGATTTGGTAGCAACCCTTCGCTCTGCAAGCGACGAATCACGCTCCATTCCGCCCCATCCAAACCAATGATTAGTGCTCTTGCGCCCATATTTTTCCTTACTATTTCCGAATTGTTCTTAGCACTTCAGGATGCTGACCCACGACATTATTTTTCATGTTCGGGTCTGTAGACAGATCATACAATGCTTCCTGAGATTGATGACGAATCCAACGCCAACTGCCTTGCTGTCGCCAGATCCAGTCAGGTTGAACCACCTCTATAACATGCTGATCATGCATGGGGGGTAAACGAAGAGCATTCCGTCCCTCCCAACGTTCGGATGTCGGTAATCCAACCAATGACGTCAATGTTGTCGCAACATCACTCAACAATACATTGTTGTGAATCACCCTAGGCACAGAATGGGGCACCCAAATCAGCAACGGTACCGGTAACCTATTGAATGTTTCTCCCGAACTATATTGAAACGATCCAGTGAATACAACAATCGTTTGATCAGATACAGAGCGCATCAATTCACCAATTGAACGGTCCATCAATCGCAATCCTTCCGGCGTTGGATCTGGCTGTGGAAGTAAATGCAACCATCCAAACCAAGGTGCCTGAACATGTGCGTGCAGATCATTCTCAAACAACCGGACCACTTCATGAACGGGTCTCCAGGTGGGAGGAAATTGATTCAAGATATACCGAGCCAGTTTTAGATGCTGTGCCCCTTCATTGCCCAATCCCCAACGCAAAACCTCTGCTGGCATCTTGGGCGGAATGTATCGAAACCGATCAAATCCTTGATGAAGATTTGCAAATCTCCCAACCGCCAAATGACTGACCATCCCATGCGTTTGATACCCTTCGTAGGCCAGTCGCTCGGTGATCGTTTCCATGGATTCCACCAACGGACTTTGACCACTCTTTGTTGTGGACGCCATCAACGATACAACACCACCAAATCGGTCTGGTGAATTTGAGAATGCATTCACAAAACGCCAGGCTGACTTCTCCATAGCTGTCAGATTTGGGGTGTGACCACTCGACAACCATGATTCAGACAGACCATCTACAGTAATCAACAACACATTGGGTTTACCAACCGCTGAATGTTGGTGTATTGGGGGCGAATAAATTCGCTGACTTGGAGTCAATGAAAATGTGGTGAGCAATACAAACCACAGTATCGTAATGCCCAATGCGCCTTTAAATCTCAACAACACTCTGAGGGGTGTTTTCTCCATCAAGACACCCATCAACCAATACGTCACCAGTATTCCGAACCCAAATCCAAGATGCGGCTCAAATATCCACCAAACAAGAATTGTGCCGATGGTGATAAACACTCGAACGAAGACTTGAAGGTCTGTCCAACGCCACGACAAGGTGCAAAAAATGACTGCAAGAGCGGACCCCAAAATCCCATAACCGACCCCACCCCACAGTAAGGCATCGTATTCTCCGGCACCAACAGCCAATAAAAGCTGTACAGCCTCTACAACACCAACAAGGCTACCTGCTGCGAGCCCTGTAAACACAACCAAACCGAAGTTTTTCCACATGGATGTACCTTATCCCCATCCAACGATTCACACAATCCTAGGACAGTGCAATTGCACAATGCAAAACCAAAGACCTCAATCCATCTTTCGCGTCACAACCCTTAAATAAGTCAGACCGAGTAAGAACATCACAATCCCAAACAAAATCCAATTGAGTTCAATCAACGTAAGACCAATGTCATCCGCCTCATCACTCATTTTGAGCCCAAGCTTCCAAAGTGTTCCGTTAATCAACTGGGGCTCGAAATCCCCACGCCTTGATCGGACCGCTATTTTCTCACCACATTTTAAAAATGCATCGAAGGTATAGCGCTGAATGATCACCCACGTCACCGCTTTGGAGACCAACCCCATATCTCGAATGGCAAATACGAGGGAGGAAAATGCAATGTTGGGGATCAAGATTATCGGCAAAAAACCTACAGCCGCTTCGGAAGATTTCCACAGAGAAGAAACAAACAACCCCAGAGCCATACCGACCAATCCTGTTAAGGTAGAGACCATTAGCAAGTCTGATAGGATGAAATTATAGCTTTCAGCATCCCCCATGTTCATGAGCCAATACATCGAACCCGTTAAAAATATCGTTTGCAAAGAAACGATGGCTCCCAAAACAACGACTTTACTCAACACATATGGCAATACGCCAACACCAACACGCCGTTCACGTCTGAAGATGACTTGATCGGAAATCAGTTCGCGAACAGCAGCCGACATTCCAAACCACAAACAGGATAATGCCAACATAAACAGCATTGACTCAGTCGGAACAGAAACACCTTCTTCTTGAAATACAATCCATATCACCGCAGCCAAAAACGGTGGCTGCAAGGCTAGCACAGCCATTCCAGTCCTATCCCTGAGTTTCACTTTGAAATAACGTTCTATCAACGTTGTGAACTGACGTTTAAAAGCTCTAAACCGACCCACATTTCTAGGCGGTATTGGTGGCTCTGTTTCACTCACCTCACAATTGTCAATCGCCAGTTGTCGAATGTTGTAATCTGTACGTTCCTTAAATTGACTGGCCCATTTGGATTGGTCATCCCCAAACTGCTGAAAGATTTTATCGGTCGTTGGAACTTGAAAGAACTCTAAGGCATCGTTCTTCTTACCAAAGAACGCGATCTTCCCTCCCTTCACCATGGCAAGGAGATTGTCCACTTGATTGATGATTCCATCGGTCAAATCGTGCGTAACCAAAAATACAATCCGTCCACGATCTGCCAGTCCACGAACCAATTTCACAATTTCTTGTGAGGCTCGAGGATCCAATCCACTGGTGGGTTCATCCAGAAATAAGATCTTGGTATTTTGCGAGAGCAGTTCTTGCCCCAAGTTGACGCGTTTTCGTTGCCCTCCAGAGATTCCTCTTTTGAGCGCATCTCCAATACGAGAGCTTCGAATGTGTAGGATATCAAGTTCTTGCAAAACGCGTTCAACCTGCTTCTGAATCTCTTCCTCTGTACTGTCGGCAGAAAGTCTGAGACGACCTGAATAATACAGGGCCTCTTCTACGGTCAATTCTGGCAACACCAAATCATCTTGAGGAACAATCCCAATCAGTGAACGATCTTCTTGAAGCAGCTTGTGAAAGCTCTGTCCATTCAGCATCACGCGACCAGAATCAGCCGGAGCCACACCATTGATGGCGTTGAGCAAGGTGGTCTTCCCACATCCTGATGGACCAATGAGGGCGATGAGCTCTCCACCAAAGATACTGAAGTTCACATCTTCGAGTAGAGTCACACTACCGATCTGTCGCTGAATATCTTGAACGCTCAGCGTCAGCATCGTAGAAGGTTCCGACAATGCCAACGAATCCCGTTCGACTGTCAATTCGACAGAACCAATCTGAAACTTGTCGTCTTGAGAGAGGACCATTCTTTGAATTGGCACATCTTTGTACCACACTGGTCGTTTGGACTGTTCAGCAAGCAACACCAACTTACCACCTTCCTTTTGGATGTAGGCATGTAAGGGCTCCACCCTTGGATCAAACAACACCAAGTCACAGGCACCACCCGAACCAATAAGGATGAGTTCGTCATCGTGTGTGCTGAGCCGACCATTTCCGGCACTGGAAAAGAAGCCGTACTTATAAAAGAAGGATGATGCCAACCACTTGTCGATCCCAATTAGTTGACACACTTCATAAATCCGAAGCAGCTGCATATGTCGTCGACTTGGCTCGGATTCATCTCGGACCAAAGAGAGCAGGACTTCGATGAGGGATAAACTCAATTCTTGGCCATGACTTCCCATGAAATCTGAGAGACTTTCAACAGACCAATTCTCAGCATATTTACTGCGGATCTCTTCAACTTTGCTTTCAGACTCCAATGCCAACATGTTCAACTGAGTACGGTTGAAAATGGCACCTTCAAACGCGACTCGCTCCTCAAAAGAAAGAACATTTCTAAACTTTGGATGCAGCTCTCTTTGAACCACGTCTTGAACACGCTCTAGTGTCAGATCGACCGTATCGTGAAGAAAGGAGACCAACGTTTGCTGCTGACGACTGGTCAACTGACGCGTTTGTAACACAAAAAGAGCCGTATCCGTAATCCGGGATGCCAGCTCTTCGTGGGTTTCTTTCTGTCCTGCCATTTGCACGGATATACGTCCTTATCGATAGGTTACAGCCAATGCAACACCTGCATCCTCTGCATCTCCATCCAAATCAGCGGCTTGAACAGCAACATAGTATGTCTGCGTTTCTTCTGGCTTATACAACACAGTAGGTTCACGTGAAGAGGATTCATCTCGCAACAATTCCTTTCCATCTAAGTCATGTAAAATCAGATCAACATTCTTCGCACCTTTGTCAGCACAGACTTGAAGTTTATACTCGTTGCCAGCATACAAAGTGAGCAGGTAGACCCGATGCTCATCTTGCTTTAGTGTCGTAGTCGTGGCAGTACGAACCGCCCAACCATCACTGTACCCAGACCAAATTTTGTCGGTTAAGCAGCTCTCGGCGGCCTCTTCAGTGGCGTATGCCGTGGCGGTAAAAAGCACACCGGCCGTGGCAAATAATGTGGAAAATGACAAGCGCATATGGCCTCCTACAACATTGAGAGTACTTCAGACGTAGAACGATTGATTTCTTTTACATCTTCGGCACTCATCGCGGGTTTTTCAGCGATTTTTTTCAGATTGTTCAACACCTCAGTCAACTTAGCGACAACTTGATCTGGGGCCTTAGACTTTCCTTCACGTTCTACGTATTTCAGGAAATATTCAACCACTCTAGGTTGCTTCAGCAGCTGCCCAGCGACATCAAACTTATTTTCTTTTACAATAGCAGCAGACACTAAATTGGCACCCTCGAGCCATGAACCAGCCTGAATGAGTGGGACAACCCATTCTCCTGCTTCGTACTCCAATTCTGAAACCATAACTCCAGACAATTCATCCATCTCTTTAAGCAAATCATCTTCATTGATGGCGTCATTCGTAATCTGTGTACCCAAATCTTTGATGGTAGCCTGGATATCATCTCCAGCACCCAACGCCTTAAATCCAACCTTTAATTTTTCTAGGCGATCCAATTTAGACTCTTTCGAAGCCGTCTTGACCGTAAGCACCAAATCCGCCAAAACAACGCCAGTGCGCACTGCCATGTTGTCTTTGTCTTCAACATCCATTCCAATCTTGCGATCTGCAGAGACCAAACTAGCCAAATCACTGGTCAATCCAGCATTGCTGAGTGATTTTT
>CALDQI010000574.1:0-2831 GCA_937911635.1 uncultured Pseudomonadota bacterium
TGACAATCTTCGCTTTTTCCATCAACTGTGCCAAGTGGGTCTGATAAGCATCAAAATCTTCGATCGGTTTTTGAGCCACGCCACTGTCCATAGCAGCTTTGGCTACGGCTGGAGCAACCCACATCAGAACACGTGGGTCAAAGGGTTTTGGAATCAAATAATCGGGACCAAAACGCAGCCCCTGATCGTCATAGGCAAGTCTCACCGATTCTGGAACATCTTCCTTGGCAAGTCTGGCCAAGGCGTAGACCGCAGCCATCTTCATTTCTGTGGTCACCTTATTTGCACGGCAATCCAACGCTCCTCGAAAGACGAATGGAAACCCGAGTACATTGTTGACCTGATTGGGAAAGTCCGATCGGCCAGTGGCAATGATTGCATCTGGTACGGCCGCGCGGGCATCTTCATAGGATATCTCTGGAACTGGATTTGCCAAGGCAAAGATGATCGGTTTATCCGCCATGCTTTTCACCATATCGGGCTTCAGCAGATTTCCAACGCTGAGTCCGATGAATACATCGGCTCCCACCAACGCTTCTGTCAACGTATGTGAGTTTGAGGGCTGAGCAAAGACTTCCTTTTCAGGGAACATGTCTACTGGTCGACCTTCATAAATGAGTCCATGAATGTCAAACATGTAGATGTTGCTGTTTTGAACCCCTAACGAGACCAGCATGTTGGCTGTTGCAACGGCTGCTGCACCAGCTCCGGTAAAGACCACTTTGATGTCCTCGAGTTTACGCTCTGTCACTTCACAGGCATTGAGCAATGCTGCCGACCCAATGATGGCGGTACCGTGCTGGTCATCGTGAAAGACAGGAATATTTAGATCTTGGAGTGAACGCTCAATGTAAAAGCATTCGGGTGCTTTAATATCTTCAAGATTGATTCCTCCAAAGGTCGGGGCGATCGCTCGAACAGCACTCACCACTTCATCTGGATCCTTGGTATCTAATTCAATATCGAAGACATCGATATCTGCAAAACGTTTGAACAGATTGGCTTTTCCTTCCATCACCGGTTTTCCAGCGAGTGCACCAATATCGCCCAGTCCTAACACAGCGGTACCGTTTGAAACCACAGCTACGAGATTTCCCTTAGACGTGTACTCATACGCCTTTTCAGGATGCGCCGCGATTTCTCTACAGGGCTCAGCAACACCCGGTGAATAGGCAAGAGAGAGTTCATGTTGTGAAGTCAGAGACTTGGTAGCAACCACTTCAATTTTCCCTGGACGTCCTGAACGATGGTATTCGAGGGCTTGATCTTTTAATGACATCACGACTCCAAAAAACAAATGTGATACAACGTTAAACAGAAGTCTAGTAACCGATTTTTCTCAACCATAAAGGGTTCACACCACAAGGAGTCTGATTTTGCTTCCAGTATCTGTTGCCATCGCACTGTGCTCCTTGCCGTTCATATACTGGCTGCATCGATTCCACCGAAAGCCAAACACCAAAGTCATCTCTACCCTGTTCTTGTGGCCACAGGAAAAATTGCGGCCCATCACTGGTCAAACCAAGCACCGTTTTGTCAACACCCTCTCCTACTGGTTGGAGACCTTGGTAGCATTGCTGTTGGTTCTTCTTCTGTTGCCCTCCCCCTGTTCAGGAGATGGTCAACTTCACGTGTGGGTGATTGATACCTCAGCATCAATGTCCGTTACTCCAGTTCAGAAGGTATTGCTATCCCATATTGACAATGCCGGGCGTTATGACAAATTTACGATCGTTGAAGCCGGATACACTCCCCGAATTGTCGCTCAGTATCAACCACCTGAGGAAGCCAAACGGCTGATCGATTCACTCAAACTGAATCAAAGTGAATCTCAACTTCAAGAGGCTATGGTCTTAGGTAAAACACTCACCTCGGGGTCCGTAGATGTCTGGACAGATGGTCAAACTGCATCTGAAGCGTTGACGCAGCCCACTCATACAATTCATATCCTCGCAACAGAGAACAAGGCTTCAAACATCGGTATTGTATCTGCAAAATGGAGCAATACAACACTAGCGACAACCATTCTAAACACTTCCAATACAGCCCAAACCATACAGATTACAACCACCGGCATCTCAAAGACGGATGTCTCAAATCCCTCCAACAGCCAAGAAGTCATTCTCCCACCCAATGAGAGCACTGTATTGAAATCCGAACTGGGCAAGCGCCAGACTGGTCTCAGTATTGGCCTGAGTTCTTCATCCGACATCTTGGCTGCTGACAACGCCCTGTACTCAATCTATCCATCCCCTAAGCCCATCCGTATCGCAACAGATCTTCCGGAAACGTTGGCGAGAAGGATAGGCGCCTATGGAGTTCCCGCTCCGATACACAAATTGGTTGACAGCGCCACTTCTTCACCGATGTACTCTGACATTTTGCTGACGAGCAGAGATATCGGAGGCAACGATAATACTTGGCGTATTCATTTTGCACCAGTGAAAGAACAAGCCTGGACTCAAGATGTATTCATGCACACCCCTCATTACACTCTGGAAGGCGTTCATCTACAAAACACTCTTTGGCAATACGATCCCAATAAAAGACTGCGGGGACGGATTCTACTCGAAACCAATGGGGTCGCTTTGCTTACAGAAGAAGTCACAGGGAACTCCAACCGACGGATTCTGCATTTTAATATGGGACCGAGCACTTCTTTACTCCAGCAATCCGAATGGCCCATTCTGTTGCAAAACATTTTTAAAGCAAAACAAGCCGAACTCTCTGGATTCTCGAAAACCAACATCAAAATGGGAGAGCAAGTTGTCGGACGTGGGCTTGAAAATGGTGAATGGACCATACTGGGTCCCGAGGGGTCAAATACACAG
>CALDQI010000575.1:0-25604 GCA_937911635.1 uncultured Pseudomonadota bacterium
TGAGGACCGAAGTTCATAGTCGTTGGAGGCTACAGTCAATCGCTCTCTTGCATGGTCTGAAAATCCTAAATCGTACAGGGCACGCCCCTTCCAATACTCCGCCTGTGCAACAATAAAATCATCCGGTTCTGATTGAGCGATGATGCCATTTAAAATGTCAATGCTGCTCTCAAGTTCGTCTGATTCCATCATCAAGTAGCGCGCCTGTTGCAGTTGAAACCACAGCTGTGCATCCTCAGCACGGGCACTTATTATCAGTGCAAACAGCCACATCTAGGACACTGGTTTGGCAATGAACTTATACCCAACGCCATGCAAGGTTTGAATAAATATCGGTTCTTGAATGTTGTCTCGCAATTTCTTTCTGACCGTCAACACATGAGTATCCACGGTTCGTGTCGCAACTCCGCCCCTGTAACCCCAAACCTCTTGAAGAAGCTGATCTCGGGTCAAAACTTTCCCTGCATTGGCGATAAAAAATGCCAGTAAATCTCGTTCTCTTTTACTGAGTGGTTCGATTTCTTTGTCGTGGTGAATTTCATGCAAATCCAAATCAACCGTCGCCCCACTTTCATACGTCAAGCGTTTTAATACAATCCGTGTCCGTTTGAGATTGGCTTTCACTCGGGCTTCAAGCTCAGACAATGAAAATGGCTTCGTCACATAATCATCGGCTCCCATTTCAAAACCCAGGAGTTTATCTTCTTCGGAAGACCGTGCACTCACGAAAATAATGGGCTTATCAAAACCACTGTCCCGTAAACTTTTACAGAGTTCAAACCCATCCACTTCTCCATCGCCACCCCCACTTTCATGCAGCATGACATCTAGAACCGCTAAATCAAACTGACCATTGGTGGACTTAGAGAGCGCATCTTCCGGTGTTTGAGCGCCATCTGTTTGATACCCTCGGCTGGTAAAAAATCGTTGCAGACTGTCTAGAACGTGCTCTTCGTCTTCAACAAACAACAGCTTACCATTTGACATTTGAGACTCCTTAATATTGACTCATCACTGTCTCATTATAATCGAATTTTCCCTGACTGCACACAGATTCAAATTTCCTAGGTCATCCAATTTCTTCCTCAACGAGAAGATCATCTGGAAATTGTAAAATAAATGTACTACCACTGCCCAACTGGGAACGAACCAACACTGCACCCCCATGAGATTGCATGATGGCTTTGGTAATTGCCAACCCAATACCCGTGCCTTTGCGACGAAGAGCCTGTTTCTCCTTAGACCGAAAGAATGGTTCAAAAATATGCTCGATGTCCTCTGTTGGGATTCCAATTCCTTTATCTGAAACCACAATTTCTACAAACCCCATGACACGTCTCACTTTTAATCGTATCCAGCGCTCATCACGAGAATATTTCTCCGCATTGGACAGTAAATTTGTCACGCATTGACTGAGGGCGTTGGCATCCAATCGCATCATCGGAAGTTCTGGATCCAGTTCCAACTCAAACTCCATATCCCGCATCGTCAATGTGACTTGAAGACCATCTACAACACGCTGAATAACAACATTTAAGTCTACTTCTCTCAACATGAACGACTTGTTGTCTCTTTCAATGGCTGCATAATCCAGCACATTATCAACAAGCCAAGTCAACCGTTCGCTCTCACGTACTATGGCTTCATAATTCGCTTGAAGTTCATCCTCGCGTATCAATCCGAACATCAAAGACTCCCCTTTTAGACGAATCTGTGTAATTGGGGATCGAAGTTCATGAGAGACAGAAGCCGCAAAGTTGCTTTTGATATTGGCCGTTCTGAGTTCCGAAACGGTCACACGAGTCGATAGAATAGCTCCAAAGAGCATCACGAACAGAGCAAATCCTATCAAACTGAGCTTCTGCCTTCTACGCAAAGCCGATTGTTCTTCCAAGGAAGATACGTCTTTTGCCACAACAGAGATAGACCAACCGTCCAACCACGGAATGTATCGCCTCGTTAATTGCTGCAGAGGTACCTTACTTTGTGGCGCCAACAGATCCATCGACAGTAAACCGTCTCTCAACGATTCCGTTTCGGCCATTTCTCGAAGTTGATTCAGCATATCTCCTTTATGAAGGCCAAATAGATATGTCTGACCATCCCAAATCGTTCGGGCCCAAATCGCCTGCTCACCTTCTTCCCACAACAGGGTCCCTGACTGCATTTGTCGTGGATGTGCCATCACTTCTCGCCACTCATTCTCCCATCTCGACACCCAATACAAACTGTATAGCTGCTCTTCAATTCTAGACCGCGTATTGTCTACATAGGTTCTTTCTTCTGGTTTCAAGACGCTCATTGGATTCTGATCCAAAAAGTCTTGAACAAATCGCTGAGCTACGATCCCATCGATCCCCTCTCCGACAACCCACGGATCTGAAAGTATCGAATCTGTAACAGCACGAAACTCTCCAAAATCAAGACCATCTTCTTTGGCCAACTCAATGAGTGCCAAGTGTCTCAACTTCGCGCCGGAAACGTGACGATACCGCGAATTTAACAAGGAGCGAACAACGTATTTGGCCTCTGTATTTCGTCCAGCAGACTGAAGATTCTTCACAGTTTGATATTGAATATTGTCTCGAGTCCTATCATCTGTCTCAACAATGGTTCTACCGACTTGATACGCAGGATGAAACAAAACATCTGCACCTTTTGTCTCATTATGCTCTACAAAAGGTGCATTCATCTGCATATTCCGATCGAACCGAAGAACCATCCGTTGATGAGTGTGAAACGTTCGAAGCGGCGTTTGACCAGTTTCAAGTACTGTTTTTACGCTCTGTTCAAAGCCTATGATGTCGGAATTCATCTCTTGTAGAAAAGCGAGCGCCACGTTACGAGAGAGATCTTCGAGCTCAGATTGTGTTTGCTCTTCTTGGTCTTGTATGGAGATCACTCCAAAGTACGCTAGAAAAATCGCGGGTAAAATAACAAAGCCCACCGCAAGAAGTAAAAATTGAATTACTCCCTGCAACCGAAGCGCCGTTTCTAAGGCCCGTACTTTACCCAGTCTCCAACGTAGGAGTGATGCAACTATTCGAGTACCAAAAGGAACATTGGAGGACATAAAAGATGAAACGGTGGTTATGGTTTGGATGGATACTAACAGCATGTGCCAGTGAAAACTATGCAAGATTGTATCACACAGAAGTTAAAGCCCCATCTTTAGAATGGGAAAATCTTGAAAGCATGGAGCACATGGGCGCAACCTTAACCGATAGAGGTATCAACTTTGCGCTATATTCAGAGAATGCAACCCGTGTAGAGATCCTTCTCTTTGATGATCCAGAATCAAATCAACCTACACAGCAGTTTCCACTCGAACGTGTCAATGACAGCCTGTGGAACATCTACATCGAGGGCATCGGCGATGGTCAACACTACGGTTTCATCGCTTGGGGACCCAACTGGGAGTACGATGAAAACTGGCTCCCTGGTCGCATCGATGGCTTTATTGCAGACGTCGACAATCAAGGGAACCGATTCAATCCGAACAAGCTGCTCTTTGATCCATATGCCCTAGCCCTTCATCGTGACCACGACTGGTTCAAAGGCTCTACGGCGAGTGGTCCAAAACGCAATGACATCACTTATGGAGCCGGTGCCAAGTCTGTGGTTGTCACCAGTGACTATGCATGGTCAGATCATGAAGTGGAATGGAGACAACAGCGGGCTGACAATACTCTGGAAGGACACAAAGATCACCAGCTCATCTATTACGAAGTACACCCCAAGGGATTGACTCAAAATCCATCCAGTGGTGTCGAACATCCTGGAACCTACCGAGGAATCGGTGAAATCGCTCCGTATCTAAAAGATTTGGGAATTAATGCGATTGAGCTGCTTCCCATTCACGAAAAGCCATTGGACGGTGGCTATTGGGGATACAACAATCTCAGTTTCTTCGCACCCGAACACTCCTTCTCTGCCGACTTTCAAGCAACAGGCCGCGTAGATGGCGTGATCGATGAGTTTAAATGGATGGTCGATGAGCTCCACAAACACGATATCGAAGTCATCATCGATGTTGTATACAACCATACCGGTGAAGGTGGATTGTGGCGTCAAAAACTGTTCTTTGAGTTTCATGGTTCTGACTTTGACGTCAATTTTGATCCTGTCGAGGTTGCTGGACTGTATTCATATCGCGGTCTAGACAATCAAGCCTATTATGCTCTGGCTCCAGATGGACAAGAATACTGGAACAACACGGGTGTTGGAAATCAGACGCGTCCAAACCACACTCCAATGCGGAAACTCATCATGGATTCGCTCTTGTTCCAAGTGGAAGAGCTGCACGTGGATGGGTTTCGATTTGACTTAGCCGGTATTTTGGGAGAGCCAGACCTCAACTACAACGCACCAAGCGATCCTGCCAGTACTGTTTTACAAGACATCATTGACCATCCTGTAATGAAAGAGAACAATATCCGAATCATATCGGAGCCTTGGACTGCTGCTGGATCTGGACCGGGTATTGGTGGATTTCCAACATCAACGGATGATCCCGCTTTTGCATGGAGTGAATGGAATGCTCACTATCGAGACTGGTGGCGCTCTTTCGTTAACAACTGTAATTGGGAAGGATGCGCAGGTAGTTCGGATGCCAAGTTTGTCCTCAACTCCACAGAAGGTGTTGATGGCGGGAATGTCATGACTGGTTCTGATGGGGTCTATGGATGGAATGGACGTAAGCCCTACCACTCGATCAACTTCGTAACCGTACACGATGGATTCACAATGTACGATCTCTTCTCGTATGAGGAAAGACAAAACGAGTGTGGCTTACTCAACCCAATCTGCTGCGACGATCCATTTTCTGCTTGGTGTGACACCGAGTCCGGTGAAGAACACAACCGCTCCTACAACTGGACCAGTGAAACCATGAAACGTCAACAGATGCGCAATCTCTTTGCGGCGATGATGTTCTCTCATGGAACGCCGATGATCTTGGGTGGCGATGAATGGATGCGGACTCAGTATGGAAACAACAACGCCTACTCAACTTGGGCTGACAACGAATGGAACTGGTTCCGATGGGGTGAATGGCAGAGCACAACACGCAACTTTCGATCCAGAATGCACGACTTCGTACGACAGTCCATTCAAATGCGTAAAGATCACGAATATGCCTTTGCCCCGACTGAATATGGCGGTGGCATGCCGTTCGATTGGAAATCTCCGTCCAACGGAAGCATCGATTGGGGTGCTCGTCAGTTTATGATTCACTATTACGACGATGGAAACTGGGATCAAAAGGAACTGGCAATCCTCGTCAATATGGAAACATTCAGTACAGACTATACCCTTCCGCAAGGACGGTCTTGGACTCGTATTATGGATACACAATCGTATTACGACATGGATGGCACCAACGGAGAATCCGATGGCTATTTCAATGCGACTGAAGATGCCAATACACGGGTGAGCGAAAATATTTGGCTGGAAGGCGATGGAACCATGGGATCCACTTATACCGTCCAACCATTCAGTATCGTCATCTTAAAGGAGCAGTGATCATGTCAATCATATTGGGACTCATGGGTCTGTTGGGACACAGTGCTGAAGCCGCTCCCGTCCAAGTTGGTGGATACATGCGCGTCATGACCAGACCCGACGTGCAAGGTGGAAACGGAACACTCGGATACTGGAACCTCTACGGAAGATTGTTGAATGAGCGCGGTTACACGATGCTCGACACCAGAATACAACTTCAAGAAGCAGACTCTTTCGGAGATCCGTGGAGCAGCGTTCACTTTCGAGCAGAGGGCGGATCGATTGCCAATACAGATGCTGGAAACGGCAATCTTTCCAACTTTCGGTTGTCACAGGTGTACCTGTTGAGTGGCAACAACATTCCAAATCTTGTCTGGCAGCTGGGAACCCTCGAGAGTTACTTTGGGGATCTGGGTCTCTATGACATGCGTCCAGCAATGGTGTTTACTGATACAGTCGGAATATCTGGTCGTTATCAAACCGAGCGTTCTGAATTGCTTATCGGTGTGGGGGATGCAGGATATGCCAAGTATGGCGCAGAATACAATACCGTTTGGACCAGTGGATTCACTCTGAGACACAGGCCCATCGATCGACTTGAATTCGGTATCGGTGGACAAGGATACTTAGAATTGGGCACACCTGGAAATCGCAATGCTCCCTACACCACACCAGAAATGGACTATGAAGACTGGCTACGTGGTGAAGTCGTAGAACAATTCGATGCTGAAAACCCTTTCGACATTCTAGAGTTCCCCATTCCCGAATTGCAAAACACCTCTTCTTATACGGCAATTGGTTACATCGGGTTTGGTGGATTTGGTCCCGTTATCTGGAACAACTTCTACGCAACCTATCGTACATTGCACCCAGAGAAGTACACTACAGAGTACTTCGAGGGACAAGAGTTTAAACTGTACACCACTGACTTAACCGATGAAAGAGATGCCCTTCTCATTGGAAACGAGATGCAACTCCGAATCGTTCCCAACAAATGGGACATCGCATGGGGTATTCTCTATGGAAGACATCAAGATGGCGACAATGACATCGCTATAAGCGATCATGATCGAACCTATGCCTCAACTGTTCTTCGATCTCAATGGTACATCAAACCCGAATTCCACTTCTTGATCGAGTCCAGCATCGCACAAGAAACCTCTCACAACGGTAGAGCCTATCGCGAACACGCCGATTCAATTTTTGCCAATACCAATGGTATGGCAGATGCTAGAGGCTTTGAGTACGGCGATACGGACACGCGCATTACATGGCAAGGTAAAACCGGTGTGGTCCTGAACCCAAATGGTGTCGGTATTTTCAATCGTCCATCATTGAGAGTGTTGTACGGATCTCAATACTCCAATCAAAACAACGCATTTGGAAACTCTTTTGTAGAATCACTCGATCAATACAACAACTTTGGAAATAGAGAACAACATTGGCATCACGTTGTTGCCGTGGAGACTGAATCATGGTTCTAATCACCCTTTTGACAGCCTGTTTGAAAAGTCCCGCCGTTGTTTCCAGTTCATCTACAGAACAATGGCCCACGTGGATGATATTGGAAATGACAGAGGATGAAGCTGTTCCAACAAGTGTTTCCAATCACTTGGCCAAAGCCGCGCAGCAGCACAACATCACACTCGACTTGCAGCCCACTCCTGCCGACTTTGAAATTGCAAAGCATGTCGGCGACGTCGAAAGCCCCGTACTGGTCTTGGAGAGTCGTGCGGAGTTTTATGCACAAGTAAACGGACGGTTCCGATGGGAAGTCGATGTTAAAATCGATATTTTTGATGGGACTGACCACATCAGTGAAGAACTGACCATTCCAGTCTTCCATCAATTTCATCATGAGCGTCAAGCAGAGGCGCTAGAAGCCGCGCTACCAACATTGGAGCGTAAACTGCACTCCCTGCTCAATAAACAGCTCTCCGCTCAATAAACGCTGGGCAATGCAATGCTTCCACTGTTGCTTCAACTTGCATGCGGTCACAAGGCAAAGGTAGACACAGCCAGTCCGGATCTCCTGTATTTCATCCTGGTCGACCGATTTGCCAATGGAGACACGCAAAATGATGTCTTGGTGGATACCAATGATCTTCAAGCATTTCACGGTGGTGATCTGGCAGGTGTCCAACAAAATTTAGGGCACATTCAAGCCTTGGGTGCAGATGCCATTTGGCTCTCTCCAATCTACCAAATGCGAACCACCAAGTTTCATGGGCACGGTGCATTTCACGGCTATTGGACCGAAGATCTGAATACCATTGCACCCTTGATGGGTGGTGAAGAAGATTTGAAGTCACTGACGGAAGAGATGTCTGAGCGTGAGATGTCTCTCATCTTGGACGTTGTATACAATCACACGTCCTTTGACGCTCCGCTGCGTTCAGAACAGCCTGATTGGTTCCATCCTGACAAAACGATCGAAGATTGGAATGATCCTGTTCAGTTGACAACCCACCAAGTACACGGACTGCCCGATTTAAATCAAAGCAACCCAGAGGTGTATAGCTATCTGTTGAACAGCTCACGTAAGTGGCTTCAACTGCCAAGTGTGATGGGATTGCGTGTGGATGCCATCCGGCACATGGACAATGAATTCTTACACCAAATCAATGCAGATCTGGCACAAGAGAACGCTTGGCTATTGGGAGAAGATTTTCAAGGAAACCCAATTGCCAACATCGATCGATTCAAAGAGACAAATATCGGTGCCCTGTTTGATTTCCCCTTCTATTACGCCTTGACCAACAGTGTCTGTGATGGACAATCGTTTGAGGAAATCGCCAGTATTCTCTCTTTGGATTCCTATTATCCAGAAGAAAGTCACCTCGTACGATTTCTAGACAACCATGATTTACCGAGAATTCTCAGTCGATGCAACAACAACAAAGCATCTGTTTTGCTGTCGGAGATGCTAATTTTTGGTCTCAGAGGAACTCCCATGATATCCTATGGAACAGAAAATTGGAGTGCTGGCTCAGAAGAGCCAGAAAATAGAAGAGACATGGACTGGGACAGCATTGACCCCAAGCATGTAGAACACATCTCTACGCTGGCAGAATTTCGTCAACAGTATCCGGTACTCAAAGAAGGCATCCCTGAGATCCTTCATGCCTCTCAAGATCGACTGATTGTATCTCAAACATTTGGAAAGGAGCAATCTATGCTCCTCATCAATCGTTCCTCTCAGTCTATGGATATTCCCGTCGATGAGTGTGGTGGAGTACTTAAAGTGCTTCGAGGAGGACTCACACTCGGTGTAGAAAAATCTCCGGTCGACACGGACGCAGCCGTTTATCCGGAAAAGGTGGCCACTGTAACGCCCCTCGAGTTCGTATTGCCTGCACCCACACAAATACCTGCGAACGCTGCAATGTTGTTGACTTGCAATGCACGCAAACAACATGAAAGCACTCAAACTTTAACCGTTCATATCGATGGTGTAGAGACTGAACAACCTAGACTGGTTGGTTCACTACCAGAGCTGGGTGGTTGGAATCCAAATGACGGGGTCAACAGTGTATGGACTGGCGATCATTGGAGCACCGAGATCACATTACCAGAGCACAAGGTTTCAGCGTTTAAGTTGGTCTATCAAACCGATAATGGCTTTCAGTGGGAAGATGGTGGCAATCGATTCCTTCATTCTGACACTACCGAACCGATTTGGATACGCTAGATTCTGATAAACCTGTGCAAGCATCACATATATCAAGGGCAATTCGAGCCATCAATCGCATACATCGAGCCATCCACATCACAAAAGCAATGGTCTATTGATTGACCCAACGATACTTCCTGTCCCTCGTATTGGCACACAAAATTTGGGGTTACTGTTAAAGTGCCATTGTCCTCTTCTAGATTGGCAAAATGGATTGCCTGATTCTCCAACAAGACCTCAGAATACAAACGAATGTCCCACGGTTGATTGATATTCATAGAGGGTATACCAATCACTTCTACAGGCAATAGGACTGCTCTGTCTGATGGTGATGGTTGAATGCTCTCTATATTCTCAAGGCGATGTTCACTCTCTGGTCCTTGAAGGGACAGGTCCAATGGATAGTAGAATGGAGCCACACCACTGTTTCGAATGGCGATATCTAATTTCATATCGACTAGATCACCTCGTAAATTGGCTGCCTCTACGGTAATGCTTTCAATCGTATACTCATATCCCATAGCCAAGGAAGATTGTTTCGCGATATCCAGCTGTTGGTCTACATACCCTGTCCCATTCATCGAAAATGCGGAATATATCAGCATGTAGGTAGCATGAGTGATCGAGACAACTGAATCAAAATCTTGACCATCTTCACCAACCACAAATGCATCGGTAAACAGTGTGGACTGAATGGGCGGATACACTTCCCCACCCGTGGGAACGTCCATCCAACGATTTTCTGCTCCCGCTGTCTCCATTTTGGACCAAAAGTACCAATCGACATCCCCAACGGTTGAATAGGCAAAACTATCATCGTGAAATCCGATTGGTCGGCTGGCACTGTCTTGGATGGGGTATCGAATCTGAAGTGGGGTTGTTTGAAAGGAGGTATCAAATATGTCGATGACTTCTTGCTGAAACAACCCACTGGCAAAATCAGAAGTGTTGGGAAACGTGTGCCATTCACCCCAGTAACCCAACAAACCCATTTGGATAAAACCCAGACGATTATCACCATCATATCGAGCCCCAAACTCAGATATAAAATTCAATATTGCAGCCTGCAAATGGGGATTGGAATAGTCGGGAGAACAACCACCACCATACTCTGAATACGGACTGCAAGGGACCAACTCCTCCAAGTAGTTCGGAAGACCATATTCTCGGCTCGGATAGTCGATAAACACTCTCATGACAACGTGATTCCCGCGGGCTGACGCCGCCTGCAGATGTGGCTCTAAACCGGCTTCAAATGTGTATGTGTCTGGACCCGACACAAGTGCGTTTAATGGAATGTATATAAACTCCAAACTGTGTGGCAAATCATTGTGGGGTTCACTCCACAAATAGCTACTCAGCAGTCCCTTGAGAGGATTCCCGGCTGTTATAGACCTATCATACGTAAATGCGAAGGATTGAGACCCACTCCTCGATGAAACATACTCTCCCAGTTCCTCAGAGGTATCCTCTGCTGTATCCTCAGGGAGTTCATCGTTGACTACTGGGTCGACCACTGGCTCCTCTCCTTTTGGAGACGTACAACCAAATGCAAGCAATCCGAGCAACATAAAACCTCTAAATGAATCTGTACTTAGAGTATCAGAATTACTGGAAAGTCTGAAAAGGAACTATCACTTATCCACTTATCCTGTGAAGGCCTTTTCCCAAACATACGTTCCCGGTCTCGAATTGCTACCTCGATTCAACCCTTTGGCATCCAACAAGACCTGAATGTCATGCAACATCTCTAAGGAACCACAAATCATCACCCTGTCTGTTTCCGGATTGAAGCTCGGAATTCCGAGATCTTCAAAGAGTTTACCATTTTCAATCAATGTGGTAATCCGTCCCTCATTTTTGTATGGTTCTCGCGTTACAGACCCATAAAACTTGAGCTTTTCAGAAGCCTCCTCTCCGACTAGAGGGCATTCCAATGCTCCTTCAATAGACTTGATTGCATACGTCAAGTCTTCAACACCACGACAGGTTTGAGTGACGTATACCTCTTCAAAGTCATCGTATACATTCTCATCGTGAATCAAACAAGAGAAGGGTGCAAAACCAGTTCCTGTTGACAACATAAACAACCGCTTTCCACCTGGAAGCAAACCATTGAGCGTCAAGGTTCCAACAGCGCGGGCTCCCAACAGGATGTCATCCCCTACTTTGATATCCTTTAAACGCGACGTCAACTTTCCATCTGGAATAATGATGGAATAGAACTCAAACTCTTCATCCCAATCTGCACTGGCGACGGAATACGCTCGCATAACGGGTTTGTCATCCACTACTAAGCCCATCATTACAAACTGACCGCTGGTAAATTTGTAGCCTTCAGGTCTTTCAACTCTGAATCGAAAGTAACTGTCGGTGTAATGTTCAACATCGACGACTTTAACTGTATACGCAGGACTTGCCATGATTCATTCCTTGTTTGTGAATTGTGAGATTTTATGATGAGTGGTTTATAATGCAATCATTTTCGGTTTTCAAGTGGCACGAACAAACAAAACCAGCATCGAAAAACTATTCTTTTACAACCGGTAAACCGTATACTCAAAGTTAATATTACACTTCATGTATTCATCTCAACAGTCTTTCATCTAGCAGTCAAATATACGGAATGCAACCCTTTTGCTCTGATCCAATGTGGCATTATTCCACCCATCAATCAACAGACTCATTTAAATTTCATACACTTTATATGTAAAATAAAGCGATCCCACAGATACAGACAAAGCATTTTGGATGCGATACGTTGTGGGTTATAGTATTTAAAATGGAGGCTCGATGCGAAATATGCTGATTGAATCTACGATGCTGATTGGATTGACTGTGGGCTGTTCGCCCAGCTTCAATGCTAAAGATGGAATGGTAGACACCACAACGTTTGATCCAAGTGCGGAAGGCGGATGGGAATCTGCCACAGGTCTCAGTTCTCTAAAAGAAGATATGGACACAGACTATTGTGAAAATATGCAGCCAAACGTTGCCGGAGCCACAAGTTACTTCTATGGTATTTATCAAAAGAGCAGTGATGGTTGGCAAGGAGAGGAACAGTGGATCCTCCATCCAACAGAAGCATGGACCTCTACCGGTGGTGAAACTTGCTATGTCACTTGGGCTATCAGTGCTGATGAAAAGGACGCCGCAGGATGTCCCTCTTGTAACTTTTCCCTCGAAGTCAATGGTACACTCGACAGACAAAAGACAGATTGCCCAGAAGGATTGTGGGAGAATGAAGAGCAGTGGTCCACAACCTATAATATTCTGGTTGAAGGTGGAAACTCCATGGTTTATTTCCAAAGTGATGGAGATACGGTGGGCTCAGGCTACTCAACAAGCAACGCCTTTAACTTCCTTTCCGACGTTAGTTGTTCATGGTTCTAA
This sequence comes from uncultured Pseudomonadota bacterium, assembly GCA_937911635.1. Taxonomy (GTDB): domain Bacteria; phylum Myxococcota_A; class UBA796; order UBA796; family UBA796; genus CAJWHX01. Next base: position 12,569 of record CALDQI010000575.1, read on the forward strand.
GGCCTCTACACAGAAAAACATTGAAGATTCCCATTGAACAATTATAATATCGCGACCAATAGTCCACATACCAACATGGAATGAACCTATGGCCTCTTCAAGCACCGTTGTAAAACAGCTGCAAAACCTCCACTTGTTTCGAAATGTTTCCGCAAAGGATCTCACCAAACTCACACAGATGTGTCAGATTTTGGAGTTTCGTCCCAGGCAAATCATTTTCGCTCAAAATGCACCAGCAGATCACGCTATGATTCTTGTCTCTGGTAAGTTGGATGTCTGCATTTTAACTGGACACACAGAGAGACATTTGGGAAGCATTTTACCGGGCGAAATCTTTGGGGAATCGGGGCTTTTTCACAGTGGTGGGACACGGTCTGCAATGGTTCGAGCCAATAAGGATAGTATCTGTTTGTTGGTCACACCAGAGTTGATGCGAGAAACTTGGAACAATCAAGCCATCGTTGCCCTCGAACAATTTCTGATTGCTACAATGGCCAGACGCATTCGAAATACCAATCTAGAAATTCAAAAGATCTGGAAGGTAGAAAGTGCCGATCAGCAAAAAAATGAACAAAGCCTTCAAATGGAAGAGTCTGAACAATCTGGTGGTTTACTTGGAAAACTCAAATCACTCTTTGGAGGAAAATAGAATGCAAACCGATGACTTGCGAATCGTCGCACGAAAACTCCTCAGAACGTACCAAGTACGCTCTACTCGTTCTAGAAATTTGGCTCTTGCACTCGGTAAAGGACAAGAAAAACTCTGGTCACAAGGCGATTTGATGTGCGGTGAAGGACAACCGTCTGACAGCATGTTTGTCACAATGGAAGGCTCAGTTCAGGTACTGAAACGCGATACAACCGGTACCGAGAAGGAACTTGCCGTTATCCCAGCACCGTCTATGATTGGTCAAATGGGTCTTGTAGATGGTTCTGCTCGTTCTGCAACCTGTCGTGCCGCCTCCAATATTAAAGGCATCCTCATCTCCAAACAAACGTTCAACTCCTTACTACAAGAACAATCTCCCGAAGGGAGTGCGTTTAGACACCTCCTCATCAGCACCATGATGGGACAGCTCAGTTCGGCCAATGAAAAAATCGGTGGGCTTGTCGACGATATGGTCGAAGAGCAGACTGCAGAGGTGCCTATTGAGACGAATCAAGAAGCCAATAAAGACAAATTGATGAAGATTGCAGGCGTCTTGGATGGCTGGGAAGCCAAAGAAGAAGATGTCGACGGATTGGAAAGCGTTGAATTTGTCATGGATGAAGACATGAAACGTACGAAAGACGCAAGAGATCGTGCTCGACGGTGGTAAAGATAACTAGGACAAATCGTCACTTCCTAAAATATTAAAGGTCCGATACTCAATGAGCGTCCGACCTTTATTGCTATTTCCATACTGAAGATTAGAAATTGCCCTGCACAATGTTCCACGTGAACGTATTGGGAGCAATCTCACCGATCTTTTCTTTATCAAAGGATTCACCATTCCAACGATAGATGTTGAGAGAGGCTTGATTGTCTGCAGCGACGACAAGTTCTGCTTTACCATCACCATCGATATCGGTAGCGTACGAAGTATGTTCGAACCCAGAAGAGTCTTTATCGATGAGTGTCGTTTCCCACTCTCCAGAATCAGACAATCGAGCTATCCAAAGTCCAGAATGATATCCAGCGGCTACCAGATCCATCTTTCCGTCGTGATCAAAATCTCCAGGCACCAAAAATCGACACTGCTCATCTTGAAGTGTGAACGCCGTTTTGTGATCAAATGTACCATCAGGTTGCTCGGTGTATTGGCGAATCTCCACTGGCTTGATGATGACCTTTCCAACACGTTCTGCTTCGAGGACAGAGAAGAGTTCTGACTTTGAATCCCCTTCTACATCAGCCACCAAAATTTCCTTGGCGTGGGTTTTCTTGTATTCTTCAACGACGGTGCGCTTGTACTCATTTCCATCCCAGCGATACATGACTACTTTACCTGCTTGAGACTTCTTCGATTGATTTCGATCAGATGGCGTCGCGAAGAACTCGAGTTTACCGTCTCCATCAATATCACCAATTTCAATCTCGTGGACAAAGGTATCAGCCACCTCATCGAGTTCAATCAAGGTTTGCTCTGCACCGTCGCGCTTGGGTTCAAGAACCGCTACAACACCTGCATCGTGTGTTGCGATGACCAAATCTTCAATACCGTCGTGGTTTACATCACCCACTTCTACATCCCGAAGTCGATTGAATTTGCCCTTCCAATCACGTTCCCACAACGTCTCTTGATTCCATTTCCCATCTGCCATCGTCCAATGTTTCAACATCGCCTTTTCGGCGCCAATGGTCAAAATACCATCTTGAAATGGAATGGCCTTATGAAACACATTGGAATCTGCGTCTTCCACTCGAAAACGCTTCCAACCATCTTGCTGGGAACGCCAAATCTCTAGACGAGCAGGACCAGGTTGTGAATCTCCATTCTCATCTTTCCAAAACCACGCTTGAGTCACCAATAAACTCGGAGCAGATTCTCCCATCAAAGGCTCTTGAGCCGGTTTGGGGGGTTCTACTTTTGCTTTTGGTGCAGTCTTTTCGACCGGCTGCTCTACTTTTGTAGTTTTTTCCGACGAACTAGGTGATTCATCCCCACAGCCAATCAAGGCAACTAGAGAAATTGTAGACAGTAAAGATGCTTTAAACATTGATATCCTCCTTCAATACAAAAGTGCACACCTACGAATGCATCCAAATGAATGGAAAACTCACAGATGTGCAATATAAAATGATGACTTAAACTCCAGTAGAGCCAAATCCACCAGCGCCACGTTCGGTTTCATCGAGGGTGGCAACCTCGGATACGACTGCTTGTACAACCGGTGCAATCACCAGCTGTCCAATTCGCATGCCACGTTCAATTGTCACTGGCTCTTTGCCCAAATTAACTAGTAGAACTTTTAATTCTCCTCGATAATCTGAATCAATCGTACCGGGAGCATTGGTAACTGTTAAGCCATGACGAAACGCCAATCCAGATCTGGGTCTGACTTGACCTTCGAACCCATCAGGAATCGCAATCTGCAGTCCTGTGGGAATGGCTGTACGCTCTAAAGACTCCAATACAATCGTCTCTTCGATTGCTGCAGGTAAATCCATCCCTGCCGACCCAGATGTTTCATAGGAAGGCAGAGGCAGATCTAGATTGTGCGGCAATCTCACAAAGCGTAAGACGGGACTCACGGTGCTTTTTCACCGAAAGCTGCTTTACGAGATGCAGTCAAACCTTTTGGACCTTTGATGACTTTGATCAAGATCTCGTCACCAACATTGACCAATCCATCCAAAGAGGCTGTGCGTTCAGTATCCCATTGAGAGATGTGCATGAACAAATCGCTGCCTGGCCAGAGATCAACCACAACACCAATCTCTTTCACTGCAGATACAGTCGAGAGATATAGCTCACCCAATTCTGGTTCTTTAACGATGTTTTGAATCCATTCCAAAGCACGCTGAGCGTTATCCGAATTGGTAGATACGATGTCTACTTGACCGCTATCTTCAATTGAAACGCGAACATCACAAGTGGCTTGAATATCCTTAATGACCGCTCCACCTTTACCAATCACGTCACGGATTTTGTCCTGCTTGATTTTCAAAGATGTAATGCGCGGTGCAAATGGGGAGAGTTCTTGACGTGGACCATCGATCACTTCTGCCATTTTACCCAAGATGTGCATACGACCTGCTTTCGCTTGAGTCATCGCTTTGTTCATCACTTCACGAGGAATAGATCCAAGCTTGGTGTCCATTTGGAAAGCAGTGATACCGTTTGGTGTACCAGTCACTTTAAAGTCCATGTCACCCAAGTGGTCTTCATCACCCAAGATATCAGACAACACAACGTAGTTGTCGTCTACTTTGATGAGTCCCATTGCGATACCGGCTACAGGTGCCTTCAGAGGAACACCAGCGTCAAGCATCGACAAGGTTGCACCACAAACGGTCGCCATAGAAGAAGAACCATTTGACTCCAATACATCACTAGAACAGCGAACGACATACTTGTACTCTTCTGCACTTGGGAATACAGGCTCAAGAGCGCGGTGTGCCAACTTACCGTGACCAACTTCACGACGCTTAGGTCCAGTCATACGACGAACTTCACCAGTAGAATACGGTGGGAAGTTGTATTGAAGCATCCAGCGACGATCTTCTTTTTCATCGGCAAAGTCAACGTGTTGTGCATCCCTATCAGTACCCAATGTAGCCGTTACGAACGCTTGAGTTTCACCACGTGTGAAAATGGTAGAACCGTGAACGCGAGGGGCAACACCAACTTCGAGCCAAATGTGACGAATCTCGTCAGATTGACGACCATCAATACGAATACCAGACTCAACGACGTTGCGTCTCATGGTTTCAGAAACCATTTTGGACCAAATCTTCTTGGCGTCTTTGGTCATAGAAGCCACTTCTTCTTCCTCTTCAACACCGTCCACCAATGCTTCGATGAGAGCGTTGCGAGTATTCTTTAGACCAGTATTGCGTTCAAACTTACCGGAGATTCCCATCGCATCATTGAGTTTTTCTTGAGAGCCCAATGCCAACAACTTAGCGTTTACTTCTTCGTTGATATCGGCTGGTGCTTCTATCTCAAATTTGGTCGGTGCAACTTTCGCTTGCAACTCTTCAATTCCATCGATGATCTTTTGAATCTCCACAAAAGCAAGTTCCATTGCTTCCATCATTGATTCTTCAGGAGCTTCGTTGGCGGCGCCTTCAACCATAGAGATACCAGCACGAGAACCAGCAACCACCAAGTTGATGTCCGCGTCTGCTTGTTGTTCAAGACTGGGGTTAATCAAGAATTCACCGTCCAGACGAATGATTCGCACACCAGCGATTGGATCTGTCATTGGAATATCGCTCACTGCGAAGGCAGCTGCCGTTGCACACATAGACAAAACATCTGTGTCAGAGGCGGGATCATAGCTCATTACAGTAGCGATAACCTGCATTTCACGACGGAAATACTTAGGGAACTGAGGACGAATTGGACGGTCGATCAAACGAGAAATCAACGTCTCACGCTCATTTGGACGTCCTTCTCGTTTCAAAAACCCACCAGGGATAGAACCAGATGCTGCTGTTCGATCTTGATAAACAACGGTGAGGGGTAGAAAGTCAAAAGGAACATCGTTTTTACTGGCACATGCGGTCACAAGTACCATAGAGTCATCTTGACGGATTACGACTGAGCCATTGGCTTGCTTTGCCAATTTTCCAGTTTCGATGGTCATCGGGCGACCACCTACTTCAATAGATACAGATTGTACATTCATAATGTTTGTCTCCAACTTGAATGTGGTAGAGAAACCATATGCTTTCGACGATCTTTTCGTAGACCCATGAAAAAGAACTTCTCAACCAAATTCTTTTGCAAAGAGCTGCGAACCGACAGTTCCCAGAATATAGTTCCTCGAAATAAAATAAAGTAGACACCTTAAATAGTGCCCAAAGGGACATGTCTACCATACAAAGAAAGACAGACAACAAGTCACCTCGCTGTCTGTCTATCACGGTAAAGCCTGAATTTCAAGCCTTGTATGCTACTTTCGCCAGTTACTTTCTTAAACCGAGCGCATCACGAATGGCGATGTAACGATTGTAGTCAACATTTTGCAAGTAACGCATCAATCGACGACGACGACCAACCATTTTAAGTAGACCACGACGAGAGTGATTGTCCTTGTGATTCTTCATCTTGTATTTTGCATTTGAAGACTTGGGGTCGCGCTTGTAGTGATTGTTGTTGAGGTTGTTGATACGAGCTGTAAGAAGTGCAATTTGAACTTCAGCTGAACCAGTATCTCCCTCTTTGGTTGCGAATTTTGCAATGATTTCTGATTTTTCTTCTGCGGTCAATGCCATGGTGGCCTCCATTAAGTGTATTGTGATTCTCGAATGGGTCAGCGACAAATCTCGACCAAAAATCTTGCCGACCACACCGAATTGGTCATAAATAACCGAAACAGAATATGACCTGTTTACACCCATTTGTCAAGTCTACTTGGAGAATTCACCGATGATTCGCACCACTCACTCCGATCATTTCACCGTATGTTCTGTGGAACTGTCATGATCTTTTGGGTTCTAGGTGGACTGTTCTTGTCGCTGTATGTCAATAGAGGAGATCCCCCTATTGAAAAACGACTGTTTACTCGTGGATGTCAAGTGATCGTATCCATTCAGATTGCCATGACCATTCTATTGCTGTTGAATATGTATACGCCCTTTTCTCAGTGGATAGTCTGGAGTATTCCTTGGTTGTTTGGCATAACGGACTGGATTGGGAATAAGGAGAAGGATCAGACGCTTCGACCATCCAACCTCTCTTGGCACCACATTGTGATTTTTGCCATTGGTATTGGGTATGTATGGCATGCCACTCCACCACCTTGGATGCGAGATTCCCTCACCTACCACTTGTCACTCGCAAAACAATATGCAATCGCCGGTCGATACGTAGAAACAGACCTAGTCGTGTTTGCTTATTTCCCGCAAGGATGGCAATCTATTTTAACTGCCCTGCACAATCCAATAACGGGAGGTAGCCTACTGAATCCGCGATACCTATCTGTTGGTATCTGTCTATTGACAGCAATCGGGATCTTCGGATGGATCAAAGAACAAGTCGGCTCCAAAGAATGGGCTCTTACAGGATCCGTTGTCTATTTATTGACTCCCAGCATCGTCGAATTTGGAACCTCTTGCTATGTGCAGCCCTGGTTAACCGCGATGTGCTTATGGATTTTAATGAGCATTCACGATCGAAAGTCTGTTTTGTATATCGGTGGTCTAGTGGGCGTTGCTTGTTCACTCAAATACAGTGCACTAATATTACCCCTGTTGATTCTTCCGATTCTCTACACACGATCAAAGAATGTAAAAGAAGCATCAATATTCGTCTGTGGCGTCTGTATAACAGGAGGGATCTTTTACCTGAGAAATCTATTGGAAACGGGAAATCCACTCTTTCCAATGATGTACAGTAGTTTTGGGGGTACTGGCTGGGACTCTTGGCGAGCGATGGCTTATGAACACACACTCAACAATTATGGCATGGGTCGGTCTATCGAGGACTATATCCTTCTTCCCTTCAGACTCTTTAGTACCACTGATATGACCCGATACTTTCAAGGTTCACTTGGTATAGGCTGGCTATTGATGCTTGTGATCAGTCTTTGGAAAAACAGAACTCAAACAGGCGCTCAATGGATGTGGCTACTGTTGAGTGGATGGTTTGTATTTTGGGCTCTTCAAGTGCAACAAGTTCGATTCTTTCTACCAATGCTGCCACTTGTTGTCATGATCTGTATTCCGACACTATCCAAATGGAAACCAAGATCTTGGGGTATCTGGATCAGCCTTTCAGTCCTGTGGAGCCTATCCCCTGTGCAAAGTCTCATCACAAATCAACAAGGACACGTGTATTGGAATGCAAAACGCCTACACTCTGTAGACAAATCCCGATCTATATTTTTGGATCATAGACTTCCAGAAAATCACCCTGTATACACACATATCAATGCACTCAATACGGAAAAGGTCTGGTTGGTTTGGATGCGAGGGTATCACTATTATCTAAATAAACCCGTTCGTCTAGACAATGTCTTTGGGGCGACACGATTCGAACAGCTGTTGTGGAATCATTCCATTGAGGAAATTGAAACTGTTCTGCGCGCAGAAGATATCTCTCATATCGTCATCAATTGGCGATTCTTTCTTCAGGACAACAACGCAGACCACCTAGGTTCCGGGGCGTCCATAGTGATACAAGATCGGTTTTCACAACTGATACAAACGAATACTCTACAACCCATTCGGCAGTGGGGACCCGTTTGGATTTACGAACTCGAGGAATCATCCTCAGATGAATAATCGTTACTGTCGGACATATGTCTCATCTTAGCCGACTCAGTCAAACACCAAACACCATGTTCTTCGCCCGAAACGAAATCTGACGTAAACTTTTTTAGAACATTTCTTAAATGGTGAATTTTGAGATCATAAGAGAGCTGAGCATTGACCAGTGGTAAGATTTCATTGGCTGTACTGTTTCCATTTTCGAACAAAATCTTGGTCACAATACGTCTGCGAATCTGCATTTCACCTTTGGTAGAACGCTTTGCCCTACGATTGGAAGTGGGAACCTGTTCGGATTCAAACCCGGCAAGGGAAGACCTGTTCACATCGATGGGTTGGAGCAACTCCTCGAGCATCTTTATTGCCCCTTGTTGGAGCAACAACTGCTCCTCCGCTGTCTTTAAAGCTTCTTTGGCCAATCGAACCTTCTCTTTTAAATCGTGTTCCTTAGCTTTTTCTTGAAGCAATCTTTCATGCATGGTCATCGTCACCTCAATCTTCAACCACTATTTTAACACAGATGATATAAATTTGTGTCAAGATGAGGCGATTTCTTTTACAGTACCATGCCGTAAATGCCATAGAGCAGCATCTTCGGACTAATTGTGCGAAGCTCTAAAAACTGCTTTTTTAGCTGTTCTGGTCGCAAGTAGAACTTCCGAAGCGCCCATGCCTGCATTTCAATTAGTCGTTTCGGATCGTATCCATGTGGATGATAGACCAGTCTATCTGGATCTGGGTTGAAGGTCGTATAATTTTCCCAGTCATCTCTAAACAGATCTTGCTGCCATCTATCGTCAAAGAGTTTGGACCCAGGAAACGGTACCGTAATGGCATACTTGGCAAAATCGAGTTCCAAATCACACGAGAACTCAACTGTTTCTCGAGTCATTTCTGGTGTTTCTCCCGGCATCCCAATCATGAACAACCCAACTGTTTGAAGCCCGGCATTCTTGGCATTTGCCACACCCTCTCTGACCTTCTTCGTGGTAATGTTCTTATTTACGTTGCCCAGAAGTAGATCCACACCAGACTCAATCCCCATCAACACACGGCGACAACCACCGTAGTACATCAGGTCGGCTGTTTCTTTATCCAGTCGATCACAACGGGTTTCCGATAACCACAAGCATCGTTTATCCAAACCTCGATAGACAATTTCATCACACAGTGGTTTCAAATCTTTTTTCACCAGTGGGAAAATTGGATCCACAAATCCAATCTGCTTCACTTTATATCGATCAACCAAGTACTCGTACTCATCGACAATTTTAATCGGATCTCGACGGCGATAGACTTTACCACCGGTATTGATCAAAGAACAATAGTCGCAGCGATATGGACATCCCCTAGACCCCGTCATCGTCAATACGGGCTTTGCAAAATCCGCAAAGGGCAACAAACCATACTTGTGATACGGAAACAAGTGCCACGCTGGATACGGCAGAGTGTCCAAATCAGTCAGAAGTCTACGATCCTTATTGGTAACAGGGGTGCCATCATCTCCCAGCCATGTCAGTCCATCCACACTCGAAAAATCTTTAAAGCCGTTTTCAAGCGCATCGACCAGCTCGCAAATCGTCTCTTCTCCATCATGATGTACTACAAAATCCGCCTTGTTTTCCAGTACAATATCCTTCGCGAACACCTCTGCGTGCACAGCGCCCCAAACAATCTTGACACTGGGCAATGCAGCCCGTATCATCTTCGATAGAGCAGAGCATATGGGTTCTGATGGTGTTAAAACAGTCATCCCCACCAAATCTGGTTGATACTCACGAACTCTTGATAGCACTTGCTCAGCATTGAATACTTCTGCAAACATATCTACAACAGCAACATCTGTCCCATGATTCTCTAGAGCACCAGCAATGTAGGCCAATCCTATACAAGGCATGGGTTCCAACAGTTTTGCAAAACGACCCAGTTTATTGAGGTTCATCGAAGGGTTGATCAACATGACACGCATAATGGCACTTCTCCTAAATATTTACCAGCGACGCTGTCTATCAAAACGACGACGATCGCGCTTGGTCGGTCGGCCCTTTCCTCGTTCAACACGAGGTGGTGCAATTTCTTTGGGTTGTTCAGGGGTTAGATCTTCATAAAGCGTCACAGCAAAAGAGGCCGGTCCACGCTTTTCAGCTAAGGATCGAACCTTCAAAATTTTTGCACCACCGGGCGTCAAAGCCCGAATCTCATCTCCAACCTTCACTTTTGAACTGGCCTTCGCTACATTCCCATTGATCTTCACGTGACCTGTATCACAGGTCTTCCCTGCGAGCGTACGGGTCTTAAACTTACGGGTGGCCCACAACCATTTATCTACTCTTACCTTAGTTAAAGTGGTGCCAAATTTTTCTGCGTCAGTCATCATACAAACAGTATAACCTGATTTTAGATCAACCCACTTCTCCACCGATGACACGCAAAAATTCATTGAGCTGTTTTATTTCATCCCTCAACCGAATCGCACCTTCAAAATCCAATTGAGCTGCTGCACTGTGCATCTCCTTTTTGAGTTGTTTGATTCGTCGCTGTAGACTGGGAATATCAACAGCTTCGTCTTCTGAAGGCGCTATCAATGCCTCCAAATCCGCCTCGGCATTGTCCATGAACAACTCTTCCAATGGAGACTGGAAGTCAGACTCAATCGGGCGGGGTTCTTGCCCATGCAATTCGTTGTAAGATCTCTGAATGTGACGGCGCCGATTGGTTTCATCGATGGCAGCTTTCATTGAAGCGGTGATGCGTTTGTGTTGTGAATATAAAATCACATGACCATCTATATTTCTAGCCGCTCGGCCCATCGTTTGAATGAGACTTGTTCGATTTCTCAAGAAGCCTTCTTTATCAGCATCTAAAATAGCGACCAAAGCCACTTCTGGCATGTCCAATCCTTCACGGAGCAGATTGATACCAATCAGAACATCATACTTGCCTTGCCTCAAATCACGAATGATTTCCACACGCTCAATCGTGGGAATATCTGAGTGAAGATAGGCCACTTTGATTCCCAACTCATCATAATAATTCGCTAGGTGTTCTGATTTTTTCTTGGTAAGGGTCGTGACTAGAACCCGTTGATTTCGAGCAACACGCATTTTGATTTCACCATACAAGTCGTCCACTTGTCCCTCTAAATCTCGCACTTCAATCGTCGGATCAAGCAAACCCGTTGGACGAATAATTTGCTCAACCACTTCCCCTTCTGTACGATCTAGTTCTCGATAAGCGGGCGTTGCCGAAACAAAAATCGTGTTGTTCAGTAGCTTAAAGAACTCTTCAGATTGAAGAGGACGGTTGTCCATAGCAGAAGGCAAACGAAAACCATAATCCACCAACGTTTGCTTGCGACTTCTATCTCCTTTGTACATGGCCAATACCTGAGGCAGCGTGACGTGACTCTCATCCATGACCAACAACCAGTCATCTGGAAAATATTCCAGCAGCGTCGGTGGCTGTTCCCCTGTGGATCTTCCCGACAGATGACGAGAATAATTTTCAATACCAGAACAAAATCCGGCGTTCCGAAGCATATCCAGATCATAATTGGTCCGTTCCTCAAGCCGTTGCTTCTCTACCAGCTTTCCTGCTTGCTCAAGTTCATTGAGTCGGTGTGAGAGTTCAATCTCTATATCTTCTATGGCCCGCTTGAGATTGTCTTGACCAGTAACGTAGTGAGATGCTGCAAATATACGAACCTGTCTAAGGTCTTTAATCTTGGCTCCCGTTAGTGGATCAAACACATAAATCGATTCAACTTCATCATCAAACAACTCGATTCGAATAGCGCGATCATCTTCAGAAGCCGGAAAAATATCAATGACGTCTCCGCGAACCCTGTATTTCCCACGATCAAACTCTATATCATTGTGTTCATAATTCATTTCCGTCAATCGAGTGATGATATTTCGATGACCCGCTTCTTCTCCAATGACCAAATAGAGCATCAAAGCCTGATAGGATTCTTTATCTCCAATACCATAAATGCAAGAAACACTTGAGACAATGATGACATCTTGGCGCTCTAAGAGAGCCTGTGTCGCAGAATGGCGGAGTTTATCAATCTGTTCATTGATACTCGAATCCTTTTGTATGTAATTATCTGTCGTTGGAACATACGCTTCTGGCTGATAATAATTGTAGTAAGAGACGAAATACTGAACTGCATTGTTTGGGAAAAATTTCTTAAGTTCGGCATACAATTGAGCCGCCAAAGTCTTGTTGTGAGCCAATACAAGCGTCGGCTTTTGAACCGTCTGAATCACTTGGGCAATGGTAAAGGTTTTACCGGTACCAGTGGCTCCCAATAAAACTTGAAAAGATTTGTCAGACTCTATACCATCGACCAATTCAGATATCGCTTTGGGCTGATCCCCCGCTGGTTCATACTTTGAATGAATTTGAAAAAGATGTTCCGACACAAAACCCTCCAGTAACTGCATGCTGTTCATACACGATTGTGTTTGACCTTCCAAATCAACAACCACAAATTCTTATGTGCAAACCGATTTTTGTCCCATTTTCGGATGGCAATTCTCAATCGGGTATGATAAAATTACATAAGTAAAAACCTAGGTTATACCTGAATAATTTCAATTAATCAAAATATACCGGTTTCTAAGATCGCGTTTTTCAATATATTGGTTTAATGGTTCAACCAATTTACCACTTGGTGTCCAGTTTGAGAGTCGATACTGAATATTATTTATGAGAGATGTGTAATGAAAAAGGTTCAATCCATTCGTGCAGTGGATCAAATTGTACAGACCCTAAGACAGCAAATACTCGAGGGAGTATACAGCATTGGTACACGTTTACCCGCAGAGCGAAGTTTATCCTCTGAACTGGGTGTCAATCGACTCACCCTTCGGGCCGCCATCAGCCATTTGGAAGCAGAAGGGCTCCTAAAAGCGCAACAAGGACAAGGCGTTACTGTATGTGATTTCCATCAAACAGCATCCTTGGAACTACTGAGGTATCTTCCACTAGATGAGCGTCTGTCCGAAGTACTGTCTTTACGACAGCTATTGCTTGCGGAAGCCGTCTCCCAAGCATGTAGTACGGCTAATGCCGCGGATATAAACAGACTCAAGTCGATAGCCGCTCAAC